>NZ_JBEGDB010000268.1:0-11091 GCF_043638955.1 Bradyrhizobium sp. 31Argb
TTCCTCCTAAAAGAAAGCCTTGAATCACGTTCAATCTGATTTGAGAATCCCAAGAGTCCACACGGCCTAGGGCTTCGTCAGATCGGCCAGGGCTTCGTCATATCGGCGCGACTTTGGCGACTTCGTGGGCGCCGCGAATGACCATGTCGATGGCGACATAGAGGATGACGGCCAGGCCGACATAGGCGATCCAGCGATGGTTCTGCAGCAGCCGCGCGATGAAGGTCGCGGCTGCGCCCATCAATGCGATGGAGAGGATCAGGCCGAAGATCAGCACGCTCGGGTGCTCGCGGGCAGCTCCCGCGACAGCCAGGACGTTGTCGAGCGACATTGAGACGTCGGCAACGATGATCTGCGTCGTGGCCTGGAAGAGCGTCTTCCGGGGGGCCCCGTCTGAAGACGCGCCACCGAGCTCGGCATCGGCTTCTTCCTTCGCGGCAGCGCGCAACTCGCGCCACATTTTCCAGCACACCCATAACAGCAGGATTCCGCCGGCCAGCAGGAGGCCGACGATCTGCATGATCTGCGTCGCCACGACGGCAAACAGGATGCGCAGCACGGTCGCCGCGAGGATGCCGATCAGGATCGCCTTGCTGCGTTGCTTTTCGGGCAGGCCGGCCGCGGCCAGGCCGATAACGACGGCATTGTCGCCGGCGAGCACCAAGTCGATCAGAACGACCTGCAACAGCGCGGATAGGAATTCAAAGCCAAGAAATTCGGACACGGGTCATGCTCCCCTTCTGGTCTGGAGAGTGACCCCGGATTAGATGCCGGCTTGATGGCGATGCATATCGGTGAGGGATTCACCGATATGTCCCGCCATCAATGCCGCAGATCAAAGCAGGGCCACTCCAACTTAACTCCAGTCCGACATCGCAGCCTGTCGGCTGCCAGAGGGGCCCGGCCTGGTACGCTCTAGTATAGTTACTGTCGCGAATTCGAACGCGCGACGGCTTCTTCCTCGAAGAACAGCGCCGCCTGGTCCGGTTCGCCAAAGATTGCTGCTGCACACCCCATGAAGGTGAATGCACCGGCAAAGTCCCACCACGTGACTTTCCCTGAGTTTTCCTGAGCCTGGATCAGGCGCGCCAAGATGGCGGCCACTGCCGCCTCCGCGAACAGCAGGATGCTAAATGCGGGCAGCACGAGCTCAGGTTCGAGCACGCGGATCATCAGGATGGCAGGGAACACGGTCAGGACGCCGAACAGCGCGAACAGCCCGAAAGGCTCCAGCGACGGAGTATTTCGCATGATCCAGTTTGAACTGGAGGCCAACATCTGTTCCCCTGAATGAACGAACGCCCAATAGCAGCCGCGCAGCATCTGCTGACGCCCAGCTATCGGCGGCAACCAATAGCAAAACACTCTTGCGTGCGGGAGGTTTCTGACCCGTGGCGCAGCGCCGCAGACGGGTGTAGTTGTCGCTCGGCCGCCATGCGGAACCCACGAGGGCAGGGACGGGAGGTGCGCGATGGAAATGCGTGACAAGACCGTGTTCATCACCGGCTCAACCGACGGCGTCGGCCGCTATGTTGCGAAGAGGCTCGCCATCGGCGGCGCCAGCGTGCTGGTCCATGGACGCGACAAGGCGCGCGGGGCATCGCTGATCGAAGAGATCAGGCGGGCAGGGGGCCGCGAGCCTATTTTTTTCCAGGCCGACCTGTCCTCGCTTGCCGAGACGCGAAAACTTGCGGAGGCCGTGCTCGGAAACCACACGCGGCTCGACGTCTTCGTCAGCAATGCCGGGATCGGTACGCAGAGCGAGGGGCCGGCGCGGCAGACCAGCAGGGACGGCTACGAGCTGCGCTTTGCCGTGAACTACCTCGCGGGTTTCCTGCTCGCGCGTCTCTTGCTGCCGCTGTTGAAAGCGAGCGCGCCGTCGCGGATCGTCAATGTCGCCTCGCTCGGCCAGCATCCGATTGACTTCGACGACGTCATGATCACGAAGAACTACAGCGGCTCGCGCGCCTACGCCCAGAGCAAGCTTGCGCAGATCATGTTCACGGTCGATCTTGCGCAAGAGCTGAAAGGCTCGGGCGTCACCGCAAATTCGCTGCACCCGGCGACCTACATGAACACCACCATGGTGCGCGCGGGCGGCATCACCCCGATCTCCACCGTCGAGCAGGGCGGCGAAGCGATCCTGCATCTGGTGTCGGGCGACGATGTCGCCGACGAAAGCGGGCTGTTCTTCAACGGCATGAACGAGGCCAGGGCCAATCCGCAAGCCTATGACGCGTCGGCACGGAGACGGCTCCGCGCGCTCAGTCTCGAACTCACGGGGCTCGATGCCGGTCACTGAGCCGCGCCGGCGATTATGGTTAGCGAAAGATTGAGACCGGCGCCGCGCCTAAACTCCACGCGTCCACTCGGGATTTTACGGGTTCCTCTTCGGCTTAACCTTTACGGGTCTTTAATGGCGCCCACGTAGGGTTTTCCGGCGCGGTCCGGGGTTGGGTCGTGCACCGTCCAGGACAGGCGGTGTATTGCGTACGCGTTGGAGTTTCCCATGGATATTATGACGGGCGCCGGACTCTTGGCGGGCATTATCGTCATTTCAGTGATGATGCTCATGGGCGGCGACCTGCACATGTTCATTTCCGAACATGCGATGATCATCATTTTCGGCGGATCGGTCGCGGCCACGATGATCCGCTTTCCATTGGGCGCGATCCTGCATGGCCTGCCGCTGGGCGCCAAATTCGCCTTCACCGTGAGCCGGCTGTCGGCGCGCGATCTGGTCGACGAACTGGCCCGGATCGCCGAGATTGCCCGCAAGCAGGGGCCGGTCGGCCTTGAAAAGGTCGAGACCAACGAGCCCTTCCTGGCCAAGGGAATCCGCTACGTCGCCGACGGTTACGACCTCGAATTCATCCGCGACAATCTCGAGCGCGACCGCGACAATTTCCTGATGCATCTCGACGAGGGCAGCAAGATCTACCGCGCGATCGGCGACTGCGCACCGGCCTTCGGCATGATCGGCACGCTGATCGGCATGGTGCAGATGTTCGCCAACATGACCGATCCCTCAAAGCTCGGTCCATTCATGGCGACGGCGCTGCTGGCAACGCTCTACGGCGCGCTGGTTGCGAACCTGTTCTGCCTGCCGATCGCCGACAAGCTGCACGGCAAGCTGCTGGACGAGGAGACCAACCGCACCCTGATCATCGACGGCATCCTGATGATTCGCGATTCGAAGAGCCCGGCGCTGGTTCGCGAAATGCTGCTCGCCTATCTGCCGGAAAAGCACCGCGAAGGAGAGGGCGAGCCGGTGCCGGCCTGACCTTCGGCCTGGCAGCGATCCGGAGCTTTACGCGATGGCCAAGAAAAAGCGCGGCGATGCACATACCGGAGGGCACGGCTGGTTCGTGACCTTCGCCGACCTGATGGGGCTGATGATGAGCTTCTTCGTGATGCTCGTCGCCTTCTCCAGCATGGACAACAACAAGCTGAAGATCGTCGCAGGTTCGATGCGCGACGCCTTCGGCTCGCAGACCAATGTGCGCTATTCCGGCATCATCGAATCCGACGGCCTGCCGACGCGGCCGAAGTTGAAGAACGTCGAGCATATCTCGCCGGAGGAGACCTCGGACAGGCCGACGCCCGACGAGAAGGAGCGCAATCAGGAGAACGGCGCCAAGCTGCACACCGACCGCGCCTTCGCGCTCGCGTCCGCTTCGCTCCGGCAGGCGCTGCAGGACATGCCGGAATTGACCGAAATGTCCAAGCACATCATGTTCGAGGAAACCAAGGAGGGCCTCAACCTCGAGATCATCGACCAGGACGGCCGCTCGATGTTCGCCGACGGCTCCAAGGTACCTTACGACCGCACGCGGCGGCTGATCCAGAAGCTTGCCGGGCCGCTCAAGGCAACGCCGCTGCGCGTATCCATCGTCGGCCACACCGCCGCCGGTTTCGTGCCGGCGCGCAGCGAATACGGTGCGTTCGACCTGTCGGCGGACCGTGCCAATGCGGTGCGCCAGATCCTCGAGCGCGAGGGGCTGCCCCCCTCGCACATCTTCGCCGTCTCGGGCAAGGCGGACAGCCAGCCGTTGTTTCCGGACGATCCTTCGCTCGCGGCAAACCGTCGCGTCACCATCACCTTGATGCGTGAGGATCCGCCGCTGCCGCCCGGCTTGAAGCCGTAATCTGCCGAATTTACTATCTGCCGCCTGTCCAGCCGGGGACCGTTACGCGCTTGTCGCGGCCGCCGCAACCGTCGACAGGGAACGCGGAAGCGTGGATAGCCGCGCCGGATCAAACTAGCAGATTGGGCGTTCCCCCCGCCATGGCTGTCAGCGTCTCATCCAGCGAGGTCCAAGAGGGGCCGGTTACGTCCAACTTCTGGGCCTTGACGCTGGGCAGTATCGGCGTGGTGTTCGGCGATATCGGTACCTCGCCGCTCTATGCGTTCCGCGAGGCAGTCGCCGGCGAGACGCATGGGCAGCCGGTATCCCGAATCATCGTCCTCGGCGTGCTGTCGCTGATCCTGTGGGCGCTCTTCATCGTCGTCACCTCGAAATACGTGCTGCTGCTCCTGCGCGCCGACAACAACGGCGAGGGCGGCACGCTCTCGCTGATGGCCCTGGGGCAGCGGGCGCTGGGGCGGAGAAGCTGGCTGTTGCTGGCGCTCGGCGTGGTCGGCGCCTCGATGTTCATCGGCGATTCCATGATCACGCCGGCGATCTCCGTGCTGTCGGCGGTCGAAGGCCTCAAGCTCGCGACGCCCGCACTTCAACATTACGTGGTGCCCGTCACGATCGTCATCCTGGTCGTCCTGTTCTCGGTCCAGCGCATCGGCACCGGGCGGGTTGCTTCCGCCTTCGGGCCTGTGATGGTGGTCTGGTTCGCTACGCTTGCCGTGATGGGGCTGGTCCACATCAAGGATGACCCGTCGGTGCTGGCGGCGATCAATCCCTATTACGCGCTCCAGTTCCTGCTCACCCATGGCACCATCGGGCTGGTGACGCTGGGCGCGGTGTTCCTGGCCGTCACCGGCGGCGAGGCGCTCTATGCCGATCTCGGCCATTTCGGCCGCAAGCCGATCCAGTCCGGCTGGCTGTTCTTCGTGCTGCCGTCGCTTCTGCTCAATTATTTCGGGCAGGGGGCGCTGGTGCTATCCGATCCATCCGCGATCGAGAATTCGTTTTATCGGATGGTTCCCGACTTCCTGCTGCTGCCACTGGTGGTGCTCGCGACCGCCGCCACTGTGATCGCGAGCCAGGCCGTCATCACCGGCGCCTATTCGCTGGTCCGCCAGGCGGTGCAGCTCGGCCTGCTGCCGCGCTTCGAGGTCCGCTACACCTCGGAGTCCCATGCCGGGCAAATCTATCTGCCGCGCGTCAACCGGCTGCTGCTGGTCGGCGTCCTCTTGCTGGTGCTGATGTTCCACACCTCGAGCGGACTGGCATCGGCCTACGGCATTGCCGTTTCCACCACCATGGTCGCCGACGGCATCATGGGCTTTGTGGTGATCTGGAAATTGTGGAACTGGCGCGCAGCGACCGCGGCCGCGGTGATCGTGCCGTTCGTGGTAGTCGACATGACGTTCCTGAGCGCCAATCTCCTCAAACTGTTCGAGGGCGCCTGGGTGCCGCTTTTGTTCGGCGCAGCCATGGCGGCCATGATCTGGACCTGGCGGCGCGGGACGGCCATCCTGATCGCCAAGACCCGGCGCATCGAGGTGCCGCTTGACGACCTGATCAAGAGCCTGGAGAAGCGGCCGCCGTATATCGTCAAGGGCACCGCGGTGTTCCTCACCAGCGATCCCGGCTTCGTACCGACCGCGCTGCTGCACAATCTCAAGCACAACAAGGTCCTGCACGAGCACAATGTCATCCTGACCATCGAGACGGCGCAGACGCCGCGCGTCGATGTCTCCGAGCGCGTCTACATGGAACGCGTCAGCGACAAGTTCTCCAAGGTGCGCCTCAGGTTCGGCTTCATGGAATCGCCGAACGTCCCGAAGGCGCTGGTGATCGCCCGCAAGCTCGGCTGGCAGTTCGATATCATGGCGACGTCATTCTTCGTGTCGCGGCGGTCTCTCAAACCCGCGGCGCAGTCGGGCATGCCGTTGTGGCAGGATCACCTGTTCATCGCCATGAGCCGCTCGGCCAACGATGCCACCGACTATTTTCAGATTCCGACGGGGCGCGTGGTTGAGGTCGGCACCCAGGTAACTATCTGACCGGCGCACGATTGCGGCTGGTTAAACGATCGACCTATGTGTAAAATGCATGGTGGCAGCCCATTTTTCGCCTAACCCATGCATTCGAGCAGGGATATAGGCCTGCCGCGCTGTTTCATTGTGCAGTGAACAATAGAGGCTCCCTCCCATGTCGTCCGAGAGTGCGGTCACCGCGGCGGAAACGCCCGCGGCCAGTGGACATGGAGAGGCGCATTCCACGGCGGGGTTCGGAGCGCTGACGCTCGGCAGCATCGGCGTCGTCTACGGAGACATCGGCACCAGCCCGCTCTACGCCCTTCGCGAAGCCGCTGTGGCGGCAAGCGAGCACAGTGGCGTCGCCACGACGCAGGCCGTGCTCGGCGTGCTCTCCCTGATCCTGTGGGCGCTGATCGTCGTCGTCACGCTTAAATATGTGGTGATTCTGCTGCGCGCCGATAACCACGGCGAGGGCGGAACGCTGGCGCTGATGGCGCTGGCCGAACGCGCCGTTACCAAGGGCGCCGGCGCGGTCGTGATGCTCGGCATCATCAGCGGGGCCTTGTTCTACGGCGACGCGGTGATCACGCCGGCGCTGTCGGTGCTGTCGGCGATCGAGGGCATCAAGCTCGTCACCGCGACCTTCGAACATTATGTCGTGCCGCTCACGGCGTTGATCCTGGTGGCGCTGTTTGCCGTGCAGTCCCACGGCACCGCTCGGGTTGCTGCGTTTTTCGGACCCATCATGTGTGTCTGGTTTGCTGTGCTGGCGATCGCAGCCGTGCCGCAGATCATCAGGCATCCTGAGGTCCTTTTGGCCTTCAATCCGCTCTACGCGGTCTCCTTCATGCTCCATCACGGTGTGATCGGGTTCGTCACTCTCGGCGCGGTGTTTCTCGCCGTCACCGGCGCGGAAGCGCTCTATGCCGATCTCGGGCACTTCGGCAAACGGCCGATCCAGGTCGCCTGGCTGTTCATCGTGCTGCCGGCGCTGGTGCTGAATTATATGGGGCAGGCCGCGCTCGTCATCGTCGATCCCAAGGCGATCGAGAATCCGTTCTTCCTGATGTTCCCGGATTGGGCGCTGATCCCGATGGTCGTGCTCGCCACCATCGCGACCGTCATTGCCAGCCAGGCCGTCATCACCGGCGCCTATTCGCTGACGCGCCAGGCGATCCAGCTCGGCCTATTGCCGCGCTTCGAGATTCGCCACACCTCGGAGGCCCATTCGGGGCAGATCTTTATTCCCCGCATCAACCGGATGCTGCTTATCGCGGTGTTGTTGCTGGTCGTGATGTTCCGCTCCTCCAGCGCGCTGGCCTCGGCCTATGGCATCTCGGTGACCGGCACCATGGTGGTCACGGGCATGATGGGCTTTGTCGTGGTGTGGAAGGTCTGGCGATGGTCGCCGCTCGCCGCCGCCGCATTGATCGCGCCCTTCCTGTTTCTCGATCTCACCTTCCTAACGGCAAACCTGCTGAAGGTGCTGGAAGGCGGCTGGGTGCCGCTGGCGCTCGGCGGCGCCGTGATGCTGCTGATGTACACATGGCGGCGGGGCAGCCGGCTGCTGTTCGAGAAGTCGCGCAAGCTGGAATTCCCGCTCGCCGACCTCATCGCGATGCTGGAGAAACGGCCGCCGCAGCGCGTCTCCGGCACGGCGGTGTTCCTGACCAGCGATCCTGCCAGTGCGCCGACCGCGCTCATGCATAGTCTAAAACACTACAAAGTGTTGCATGAGAAGAACGTCATTCTCACCATCGAGACCGCGCCGACGCCGCGGATCGACCCGTCCGAGCGGGTGCGAATGGAGCAGATCAGCCCGACCTTCTCCAAGGTGACGCTGCGCTTCGGCTTCATGGAATCGCCGAACGTGCCGAAGACGCTGGCGATCGCCCGCAAGCTCGGCTGGCAGTTCGACATCATGTCGACCTCGTTCTTCCTGTCGCGGCGCTCGCTCAAGCCCGCCGCGCATTCCGGCATGCCGCGCTGGCAGGACCATCTGTTCATCGCGCTCAGCCGCGCCTCCAACGACGCCACCGATTATTTCCAGATCCCGACCGGCCGCGTCGTCGAGGTGGGAACGCAGGTGACGATCTAGCTTTTTGCCGGTCCTAAGCCGTTCGCGGTGCTTGATTTTCCCTGCGCAAGAGGCGACTTTGCCCCCGAAACAGGGGGCTGGCTGAGCCCATGAATTGTCTGGAGAACGCGCGTGGCCGACCACAAGGTGCATGATCTAACGCCCCAGGAGGTGTCGAAGGGAATAGCGGATGGACGCTATCTCCTGGTCGACGTCCGCGAGCCCAACGAGGTCGCTTCCGAGGCCTATCCTGATAGCGTCGTGGTGCCGCTGTCGACGTTCGATCCGGACGAGATTCCCGATCCGCAGGGCAAAGAGGTCGTGTTCGCCTGCCGCTCGGGCAAGCGTTCGGTGACGGCATCGCTTGCGGCGCAGTCGGCGGGGTTGCCGTACGACCAGCATCTGGCCGGGGGCATGTTGGCCTGGAAGGCGGCGGGATTGCCGACCAAGACGGGCGGCTGACCTTTCCATGACTTCCATGAACAAGGTCTTCTCGGACCTTCCCGTCACCATTTTCGAAGCGATGTCGCAGCTCGCGCGCGACAACAACGCTATCAATCTCGGCCAGGGTTTTCCGGACGATCCCGGTCCGGAGGACATCCGCCGCGCGGCCGCGGACGCTTCCGTCAACGGCTACAATCAGTACCCGTCGATGATGGGTATCCCCGAGCTCAGGCAGGCGATCGCCACGCATTACGGCCGCTGGCACGGACTCAACCTCGACCCCATGACGGAAGTCATGGTGACCTCGGGCGGCACCGAAGCGCTGACATCGTCGATCCTGGCCGTGGTCGAACCGGGCGACGAAGTGGTCGTTTTTCAGCCGGTGTACGATCCCTATCTGCCGATCATCCGTCAGGCCGGCGGCATTCCGCGCCTGTTGCGGCTGGAGCCGCCGCACTGGCGGCTGAACGAGGAGATGCTGCGGAGCGTCTTCAACCACAAGACCAAGGCGGTGCTGTTCAACAATCCGCTCAATCCGTCCGCCGTGGTCTATCCGCGCGAAGACCTCGAACTGCTGGCACGGTTCTGCCAGGAATTCGACGTGGTCGCGATCTGCGACGAGGTCTGGGAGCACGTGATCTTCGATGGCCGCGAGCACATCCCGCTGATCACGCTGCCGGGCATGCGGGACCGCACCATCAAGGTCGGCAGTGCCGGCAAGATCTTTTCGCTCACCGGTTGGAAGATCGGTTTCGTCTGCGCCGCGCCGCCGCTTCTGCGGGTTGCCGCCAAGGTGCATCAGTTCCTCACCTTCACCACGGCGCCCAACCTCCAGGCGGCGGTGGCCTACGGGCTCGGCAAGGCGGATGCGTATTTTCACGACATGCGCAAGGATCTGGCGCGGAGCAGGGATAGGCTGACAAAAGGGCTCGAGAGCCTCGGCTTTCCCGTCCTGAAATCGCAAGGCACCTATTTCCTCACCGTCGACCTGTCGCCGCTCGGTCTGAATGAGACCGACGAGGCGTTCTGCCGGCGCATCGTGACCGACTACAAGGTGGCCGCGATTCCCGTCTCGGCCTTCTACGAAAAGGACCCGGTGACCTCGGTCGTACGTTTTTGCTTTGCAAAGAAGGACGCAACTCTCGACACTGCGCTGGAGCGTCTGTCGGACGCGGTGCACCGTCGAAAGAGGTAGAGAGATGCACGAGCAGGGCCGTCATCCCATTCGTTTCGCGGCCCTGCTGGCCGCGGCTCTGCTCGTCTCCTCATCCGCCCGCGCCGAGGAGCGCACGGTCAATTTCTACAATTGGTCGAACTATATGGCGCCGGGGGTGCTGGAGGACTTCACCAAGGAGACCGGCATCAGGGTAACTTACGACACCTTCGACGCCAACGAGACGCTGGAAACGCGGCTGCTCGCGGGCAAGTCGGGCTACGACGTGGTGGTCCCGACTGGTTATTTCCTGCAGCGCCAGATCACCGCAAAGGTCTTCCTCAAGCTCGACAAATCGAAACTGCCGAACCTCGCCAATGCCTGGCCGGTGGTGACGAGCGAGCTCGCGACCTACGATCCCGGCAACAACTACGCCGCCAATTACATGTAGGGCACCACCGGCATCGGCTACAACGTCCAGATGGCGCAGAAGATTCTCGGCCCCGATGCCAGGATCGATAGCTGGGACATGGTCTTCAAGCCGGAGAATCTCGCGAAGTTTAGGGATTGCGGCATCCATATGCTGGACTCTGCCGACGACATCTTGCCGGCGGCCTTGAACTATCTCGGCATCGATCCGAACTCCACCAAGCAGGCCGATCTCGAGAAGGCCGCTGACCTCGTCAGCAAGGTCAGGCCTTATGTTCGCAAGTTTCATTCCTCGGAATATCTGAGCGCGCTAGCCTCCGGCGAGATCTGCTTCGTGGTGGGCTGGTCGGGCGACATCATGCAGGCGCGCAGCCGCGCGGTCGAAGCCAAGAACGGCGTCGAAATCGGCTACACCATCCCGAAGGAGGGCGCGCAGATGTTCTTCGACAATCTCGCGATTCCCGCCGACGCCAAGAACGTCGCCGAGGCCCATGAGCTGATCAACTACCTCTACCGGCCGGACGTCGCTGCGAAGAACTCGAATTTCCTGTCCTACGCCAACGGCAACCTGGCCAGCCAGAAGCTGATCGATCCCAAGATCCTCGACGACAAGAACATCTATCCGGATGAGGCGACGCAGAAGAAGCTGTTCGTCATCACCGCGCGCGACCCCGCAACCCAGCGGATCATCAACCGGCTGTGGACGAGGGTGAAGACGGGGAAGTGAGGCTCGCTGTCGCGACGCTCTCCGTCATTGCGAGCGCAGCGAAGCAATCCATAGCGGTGTGCCGAGTATGAACGACAGCTTGGAGGTGGAAGTCCTCT
>NZ_JBEGDB010000269.1:0-10983 GCF_043638955.1 Bradyrhizobium sp. 31Argb
GGCTTCCTCCTAAAAGAAAGCCTTGAATCACGTTCAATCTGATTTGAGAATCCCAAGAGTCCACACGGCCTAGTGCGCCGTCATCCAGGCGCGGGCTTCGCGCTGCGCCGCGGCGATCTCGGCTTCCGTCATCTGCTCGGCGATCTCCCGCCGCATCGCCGTGGCATCCGTGCGGCCCTTCAGGGCGGCAAGGTTGAACCATTTGTGCGCCGCGACCAGGTTGACCACGCCGGAACGGCCGCTCGCCCAGTAGAGACCACGCTCGAACAGCACGTCCGAGATCGCGGTCGCGTCCACAGGAATGGCCGTCTCCAGATTGATATGTCCCTGAAACATTCTCGTAGCTCCCCTTTTTATTGTTGGCCGCCCTCCCCCGAGCGCGGCCCCCGTCCACATCTAACGCCTTACTTCCCCAACGCCGTTTGCCGGCTTGTTGGGGGAGATCATGCCGGCCAAATTTGAAAAGCAGTTTAAGTATCGCGATGAACGGCGTGTAAACGCGCGCGGCGCGGCGAGTTCCCGAAATCCGAGAAGTGCCTGCAGCACAATGGTTTATGCGCAATGGTGAAGTCTGGTTTACCCTGGCGGTTGGCGGAACGATAACCATCGCGCGCAAACGCCAACCGGACGCGGCAGCACCGCCGCCCGCCATACGGCAGCGGAAGCCAACCGGTCGTCATGTGGGGGAGATCAGGCAATAAAAAAGCCGGCACCAAACGGCCGGCTATTGGAACGAGGGCGTCGGCGAACACGTCAGGATCAGATCTCACGATGGGCCTTGGGCCCTGTGAAATTGCGGAGCCGAATAGAGGTCCGCACCGAACGAAGAAACCTGTTTCTTCTGCCGGATCGACTTCGAAGGGCAAGCCCTTCTTATAAGGCGATCCAGCCGTTTGACCTGATGTCTCGCCGACACCCTCTTTCGTCAACCGGATCCGCCTGAGTGGATTGCTCCAAGGAAGCAGATCGTCCGAAGGTCCGGGTGACGGGCCGGCGTCAATCCGCCGGCATCCTCTCTCGGGCGAGAGTTACTTCTTCTTCTTCGCGACCTTCTTGGTCTTCTTCGCAGTCTTCTTCACTGCGCTCTTCGCCTTCTTCGCCTTCTTAGCTTTCTTCGCCATGTTGCCCTCCAATATCGTGAGATGGCTATACTTCGCTGCGTGCACTCGGGAATCGAGATGCACTGCATCCCGAATACACCAACACATCGAAAAAAACAGCGTCCAGCTTAAGGAAGTGTTGATGTTACGAGGCGCGAGAAGTATGCGCGCGCCAAGCGCAAGCGCGACGTTGCACTGACGCGGTGATGCAGGAAACGCAGAGTCGATCGACATCGACACTCATCGCGAATGCAGAAAGTGCCTGTGCCACAAGCATTTCTTGAATTTCCGTTTCTTCGCGCACGATGCGGCGGAGATGTCGGCGCAACTCACGAGGCCTGCCGAGAAGGCGTTGCGCAGGCGTTGAGACGCCAATTCCGGCTACAAAAAAAATTTCGTGGGTAAGCCGTATCGGCGGCATCTCCGCCCGCCGAAACGGCCTTTTCGGACGAATCTCGGCCGACCGATTCGGTGGAGGGACGATCCCGACGCGGTGACTGAAGGCGTGAGAAGCGAGCCGCGGACGCCTTCGCGCATCGCACAGAGCGCCTGCTGCGATGCCGTTCGCGTCCGCGAGCGATGCGTTCAGAGGCCGAGCTTCGACTTCAGGAGATCGTTCACAGCCTGCGGGTTGGCCTTGCCGCCGGACGACTTCATCACCTGTCCGACGAACCAGCCGATCATCTGCGGCTTCGCTTTCGCCTGCGCCACCTTGTCCGGATTGGCGGCGACGATGTCGTCGACCACCTTCTCGATCGCACCCAAGTCAGTGACCTGCTTCATGCCGCGCGCTTCGACGAGCGCACGGGGATCGCCGCCTTCCTGCCAGACGATCTCGAACAGGTCCTTGGCGATCTTGCCGGAAATCGTCCCCTCGCCGATCAGGTCGATGATCGCGGCAAGCTGCTCGGAGGAGACGGGCGAGCCCGTAATATCCCGGCCTTCCTTGTTGAGGCGCCCGAACAGTTCGTTGATCACCCAGTTGGCCGCGAGCTTGCCGTCGCGCGCACGGTCGGCGAGGCGGGCAAGCACCGTCTCATAGAACTCCGCGCTCTCGCGCTCGGCCACCAGCACGCCGGCGTCATAGGGCGACAGCGCGAAGTCGGCGATGAAGCGCGTCTTTTTCTGATCGGGCAGCTCGGGCAGCTCGGTCTTCAGCTCGTCGACGAACGCCTGGCTGAATTCCAGCGGCAACAGGTCGGGATCAGGAAAATAACGGTAGTCGTGCGCCTCTTCCTTGGAGCGCATCGAGCGCGTTTCGCCCTTGCCCGGATCGAATAGCCGCGTCTCCTGGTCGATGCTGCCGCCGTCCTCGAGGATCTCGATCTGGCGCCGCGCCTCATACTCGATCGCCTGGCCGATGAAGTTGATCGAGTTCATGTTCTTGATCTCGCAGCGGGTGCCGAGCGGGCCGCCCGGCTTGCGCACGGAGACGTTGACGTCGGCGCGCAAGCTTCCCTTCTCCATGTCGCCGTCGCAGGTGCCGAGATAGCGCAGGATCGAGCGCAGCTTGGCGACGTAAGCCTTGGCCTGCTCGGCATCTCGGATGTCGGGCTTGGAGACGATCTCCATCAGCGCGACGCCGGAGCGATTGAGGTCGACATAGGACATCGTCGGCGACTGATCGTGCCGCGACTTGCCGGCGTCCTGCTCCAGATGCAGCCGCTCGATGCCGACGGTGACGCTGCGGCCGCCTTCGAGCTCGACCAGCACCTCCCCCTCGCCCACGATCGGCGACTTGTACTGGCTGATCTGGTAGCCCTGCGGCAGGTCGGGATAGAAATAATTCTTGCGGTCGAACACCGAACGCAGGTTGATCCTGGCATTCAGCCCAAGCCCGGTGCGCACCGCCTGCCGCACGCATTCCTCGTTGATCACGGGCAGCATGCCCGGCATCGCCGCGTCCACCAGCGAGACATGGCTGTTCGGCTCGCCGCCGAACGCGGTCGAGGCGCCCGAGAACAGCTTTGAATTGGAGACGACCTGGGCATGGATCTCCATGCCGATCACCATCTCCCAGTCGCCGGTCGCGCCCTTGATGAGCTTGTGTGATGTGACAGGTGCGTTCATTGGTCTCGGTTTCCGGACAATTGATTATCTGGGACGGCTTTGGGCTTCGCGCAATGGACCGCGGCAGTCAAGCCGGAGAGCATGATCCGGAAAAGATCATGCTCAAACAAAGGGATTCGGGTGCTCAAAGCCCGCGTCGAAACGCCTGGTAGGACTTGCTCAGGCGGAGCGCGTCGGCGCCGCCCGCGATCAAGAGGTCGACCTGTTCCGGCGGCAGCGCGAACCGCGTCGGGATCGCGTTCAGGATGCCGGCGCGCTCTTCGCCCAACTGATCGAAGCCGAGCCGCTCGACATAGATGTGGACGTCACCGCATTGCCAGTTGCCGCCGACGCCAAGGCGGGCGCGATCCGCCGCCGACAGTCCGCACCGCCACCGCTTCAGCTTGCCCGACCATTCGGTGGCAAGCCCCGAGAATGCCGCGTAGCTCGAGCGCACGCTGGCATCGATGGCGGTATCGGCCGCGGCCGCAACCAGCTCGGCCCCGCTCGGGCCTTCGAGGCGCTGCGCGAAATCGCCGGATATGCCGCGCCCGGCATCGACCACCATGAACAGGATCCGCTGGAGCTTCACCGCCTGCCGCTCCGTCAACGGCTGGTACGGTCGCTCCGCGGCCAACAGCCCGATGGTGAGACCGGACAGGCCGAAATTGTCGACGAGCCCGCCGTCCAGCAGCTTCACGTAGCGCATGGAGCCGTCGCGGTAGCGCGCATTGGCCTCGGCGAACGAACGCAGCAATGGCTGCGCGTTCGGATCGCGCCGCACGCGTTCGAGCCAGGCCGGCAGCGGCTTCGAGCAGCCGCCGGGATAGGTCTCCAACACGATCGGCGCGAACGCGAGCGGCACCGCGGCCGATGCGGCAACCGCTTCGGACACGCGGTAGGAGCGGATGTCGCTGCACAGTGCGTCAAAGGAGGTCTTTCCGAACACGAACGGCGTGCGGTTATAGATATCGGAGGCGTTGATCCAGACCTTCGGCCGCCGGTCCTCGCGCAGCGCATCGAACCGCGCGCCGTCGAACAGGTTCTGGTCCAGCCACTCGGTGAGCTGGCTGTTGTTGACGCCACCGGCGAGCGCACGGCCGATATTGCCGAGCGAGACATTGGTCCTCAGCCCCTCCTCCGCATTCCGCAACAGGAAGCGTTCGCGGAAATCGTCGAGCGCGGCGCGCTTCTTCAGACCGAAATAGGCGGCGGTGATCGAGCCGCCGGACACGCCGGAGACGAAGTCGACACGATCGAGCAGGGTCTTCGCCTGGTTAGAACCGCCGTGAGAGCGATCGAGCTCCTTGAGCACGCCGAACGAGAAGGCCGCCGCGCGCGTGCCGCCGCCCGAGAAGGACAGCGCGACCAGCACGTCGTCGTCATAGCTTGGGATGTCGCGCCCGAGATTGCTGTCGGCGAGCGCATTGGCAAGCGGCACGTTGCTCGGCAGGTTGTAGACGGTTGCGCATCCGGCAAGCGCCACCGCAAAACTGGCCGCCAGTATCGTCGACAGCCACGCCCCTATGCCCGATCTACGCACAAACACCCTCTTGCCGCGCCCCCGCCACGCTTCCCTATCGCGGGCAATCTGGGCGCCCGCGTGGCGCGCAAAGACAGGGCCAATGTCCATCGGGGCGAATTGAACCGCGGTCAAGTAAAGAAACCGCGTCAAAATGAACCACGAAAACCTTCACAACTTGGAGAGGTTAGAGCGTTTTCGAGCGAAGTGGACACCGGTTCGCATAGCAATCAAGTTTACGCAGATTGCGTAGACTTATCTGCGCAGAAAACGCGTCAAACAACAATCTAGAGCAGCGCAGAGACGATCCGCTCCCACTCGGCATCGAGGGCATCCTTGGCCACCGGTTGGCCCGCCCGGCGGTACCAGTAGCCGGCATTGCCGACATCGCCCTCGACGCGATGCAGATAGGCGTGCACCCAGGCGGCCTCGGCGGTGCTTTCGTCCTGCACGATGCGGTGCGCCTGGTCCCAATTGCCTTTCGCCGCCCACCACAGCGCTGCCAGCGGTGGCGACAGCGAAGGCTCCGGCGCGGCGTCTTTGAGGCTGGCGCGGAAATCGGCCATCTCACCACCACCTCGGAGGCGTGGAGCGTCCGGCCGCCTGCTCGATCACTTCGCCGAGCGAGAACAGCGTCTCTTCATCGAAGGCGCGCCCGATCAGTTGCAGCCCGAGCGGCAAGCCCTGCGCATCCTTGCCGGCGGGGACCGCGATGCCGGGCAGGCCTGCCATGTTCACGGTCACCGTGAAGATGTCGTTGAGATACATCTCGACCGGATCGGCGCCGCCCTTCTCGCCGACGCCGAACGCCGCCGACGGCGTTGCCGGCGTGAGGATCGCGTTCACGCCCTTGGCGAAGCAGTCCTCGAAATCCTTCTTGATCAGCGTGCGCACCTTCTGCGCGCGCAGGTAATAGGCGTCGTAATAGCCGGCCGAGAGCACATAGGTACCGATCATGACGCGGCGCCGCACCTCATCGCCAAACCCTTCGGCGCGGGTGCTTTCATACATCTCGCCGATGCTGCGGCCGGGCACGCGCAGGCCGTAGCGAACACCGTCGTAGCGCGCCAGGTTCGACGAGGCTTCCGCCGGCGCCACGATATAGTACGCCGGCAGTGCGTATTTGGTGTACGGCAGCGACACCTCGACCAGCTCGGCGCCGGCGGCCTTCAGCCATGCCGCACCGTCACTCCAGAGCTTCTCGATCTCCGCCGGCATGCCGTCGAGACGGTACTCCTTGGGGATACCGATCTTCATCCCCTTCACCGACTTGCCGATCGCAGCCTCGTAATCGGGCACGCCAATGTTGACCGAGGTGGTGTCCTTCGGATCATGCCCCGCCATCGAGCGCATCAGGATCGCGGAATCGCGCACCGTGCGCGCGATCGGGCCGGCTTGGTCGAGCGAGGACGCGAATGCGACGATGCCCCAGCGCGAGCAGCGGCCATAGGTCGGCTTCACCCCGACGGTCGCGGTGAACGCGGCCGGCTGGCGGATCGAGCCGCCGGTGTCGGTCGCGGTCGCGCCCATGCAGAGCAATGCGGCGACGGCGGACGCCGAGCCGCCGGAGGAGCCGCCCGGCACCAGATGCGTGTTGGAGCCCTCGCGCCGCCACGGATTGACCACCGGGCCGAAGCACGAGGTCTCGTTCGACGAGCCCATCGCGAACTCGTCATTGTTGAGCTTGCCGAGCAGGATCGCGCCGTCGCGCCAGAGCTGCGAGGTCACGGTCGATTCGTAAGGCGGCACGAAATTGCCGAGGATCTTCGAGCACGCCGTGGTGCGGATATCGCGCGTCGCGAACAGGTCCTTGATGCCGAGCGGGATGCCGGCGAGCGGACCGCCATCGCCCTTGCCGATCTGTTTGTCCGCGGCGTCAGCCATCTCGCGTGCACGATCCGGCGTCTCCAGCACATAGGCGTTGAGCACGCGCGCCGCTTCGATCGCGGCAAGATGCGCGTCGGTGAGCTCGCGTGCGGTGAAGGATTTGCTCGCCAAGCCCTCGCGGGCCTCGGCGATCGTCAGCGATGTCAAATCGGTCATCTATTTATTGATCGGGCTGCAGAAGAACGGAGACAGGGTCTTGTCGTCGGCGGGATCGTCTTTTTTGGCGCGCGCCTGGTCGGCGGCCTCAAGCTGATCCAGCACGGTTTGCATCACCGCATTCGGATCGGCGGCCTTGCCCTGCCGCTCCATCACGTCGAGATAGTTCATGTAGGCCTGATAGGCTTTTTCATCGTCGCAGAGCAGACACATCGGACTTCCCGCAAAACAACAGAGAGGAGCTTACTCGACGACCTTCGGCACCAGGAAGAAGTGATTCTCGGTGGCTGGCGCATTGCGGACGATATCATCCGCAATCTCGCCGTCATTGACCACGTCGGCACGCTTCTTCATCTCCATCGGAGTGACCGAGGTCATCGGTTCGACGCCCTCGACATTCACCTCCGAAAGCTGCTCGACGAAGGCGAGCATCGCGTTCAGCTCGCCCTGCAGATGGGGAACTTCAGCCTCGGAGACCGCGATCCGCGCAAGCTGCGCGATGCGGCGGACGGTCGTGGCGTCGACTGACATTATATATGGCCTTTGGGCAGCAACATCAGCCCGCCGTATAGCAGACGCCGGTTTTGCGCCGCAACCCGCAGGGAACGTAGCCGTCTCTCCAATGAGAGAGCCCCGTAGCCCGGGTGGAGCGTCAGCGTACCCCGGGGCCGCCCGTAAATATTGATGCAGGTGTCCCGGGTTGCGCGTTCCGCTCCACCCGGGCTACGAAGCAAGCGGTGTGGGCGCTAGCGGGCCAATTTGCCCATCCGCGCCAGTGCCTCGCCGGCCAGCGTCCGAGTCAGCTCGGCCGCCGGCATTTCGCGGCCCAATGGCAGCGCCTGCCCGGCCCACATATTGGTGAAATCGACCCTGCCGAGTTTTTCGGCAGCCATCTTCAACGGCGCCAGCGCGGTTGCGGCATGCGGAAAGGCCGGCGCATCCGGCGAGATTGGCCCGATCTCTGACATCACGCGGTTGGCGACCCCGCGCGCCGGCCGCCCCGTCATCACATTGGTGATCACGGTGGAATCGTCCCTCGCCTGCGCCAGCGCTGCACGCGCCGCCGGGCCCACCCTGGATTCCGGGCAGCGCAGATAGGCACTGCCGATCTGCACGCCGGAGGCGCCCAGCGCGAACGCCGCCGCGATCCCGCGTCCGTCCGCGATGCCGCCGGCCGCGATCACCGGCACCTTCACCGCATCGACCACCTGCGGCACCAGCGCGAAGATGCCGGGCTGCTCGGCAATATTGTCGGTCAGGAACATGCCGCGATGGCCGCCCGCCTCCGCGCCTTGCGCGATGATGACATCGGCGCCGTGCTCCTCGAGCCAGACCGCTTCCTTCACGATCGTCGCCGACGACATCACGATCGCGCCCGCTTCCTTCACGCGCCTGAGCAGCCGCTCCTCCGGCAGACCAAAATGGAAGCTGACGACTTCCAATTTCAATTCCTCGACCATCTCGCACATCGCATCATCGAACGGCGCGCGATTGGCGGCGTTGACGGGCGCCGCGGAATCCAGCCCAAGCTCCTTGTAGTACGCCGCAAGCCGCGCCTTCCAACGCGCCTCGTGCTGCGGATCCGGATCGTCCGGCTGGTGGCAGAAGAAGTTCATGTTGATCGGCGCGGAGACACGCTGGCGGATGATGTTGACCTGCTCGCGCGCCTTCGCCGCCGTGAGCATCGCGCAGGGCAATGAGCCGAGCGCACCGCCTTGCGCGGCCGCGATCACGAGGTCTGCATCCATCACGCCGGCCATCGGCGCCAGCACGATCGGAAACTCGGTCTTGAACAGATCGATAATTCGGCAGTCCGGCCACATGATTCAACTCTCGCGTTGGCTCGTTGCTAGTAACCTTCTCCCACAACGGGAAAAGACGAGATGCGCCGAATGAGGGGTTCTCTCCACGGGCGCACGTGTTCGTGGAGAGAACCCCTCACCCAAGCGAATTCGGTCGCAGCCGCCAGAGATGCCCTCTCCCACAAGGGGCGAGGGCGCATCAACCGGCAGCATCGAGCCACGATCAATTCAGCGCGAAAGCGTTTATTGCCCGAAAACCCCCATCTCGACAGTCAGATTAGGCAGCGCTACCATTCCCTCGAAATGAATACTTGAGAACGCTGCCATCTCAATAATGAAACGCAGGCTGCGATCATGGAACTCACCGACCTCCAGACCTTTGCAACTGTCGCCCGTCTCGGCGGCATCACCCGCGCCGCCGATGAGCTGCACACCGTGCAGTCCAACGTCACCCAGAGGATCAAGGCGCTCGAAGCCGAGATCGGCACCGCGCTGTTCGAGCGGCACAGCCGCGGCATGACGCTGACCGGCGCGGGGCGACGGCTGCTCCCGTATGCGCAACGAATGGCCGCGCTCTCACGCGAAGCGATGCTCGCCGCGCGCGATGATGGCGAGCCGAAGGGACCGCTGGCGATCGGCTCCATGGAGACGACGGCCGCCGTCCGCCTGCCCGTGCTGCTTGCCGAATTCCATCGCCGCTTCCCCGCGGTGCGACTGACCCTGAAGACCGCGACCACGACCGATCTCGTCACTGCCGTGCTTGATGGCACGCTGGACGGCGCCTTCGTGGCCGGTCCGATCGATCACGCCGAGCTCACCTCCACCCTCGCCTTCCGCGAAGAACTGGTGCTGGTCACCGCGCGCCGCTGGGCCAACCTCGCCGCCTTGCGTGCGGGCACGTCGGAATCCGGACCGACCGCGCTGGTGTTCCGCACCGGCTGCACCTATCGGCAGCGGCTCGAGCAGATCTTCACCGACTTGGGCTGGCCGTCGGCCGCACGCTTCGAGCTCGGCACGCTCGACGGCATGGTCGGCTGCGTCGCCGCCGACATGGGCGTGACGCTGTTGCCGCGCGTCGTCGTCGAGCGCAACGCGTTGCATGCCAGCGTCAGCATCCACGCGCTCGATCCATCCTATGCGCGCGCCGAAACGATCTTCATCCAGCGCCGCAGCGCCCATCAATATAGCGCTCTGCAGAGTTTTGCCGCCTGTCTCGACAAGGACGATCAGGTCATCGCGGCCTGACCGCTCGTTCCGCTCCGCGAAATCCGGAAAGCCTTATTTCTGTGACGGAGCCATCACAGGTTTCGCGCGTGCGGGCACCCGTATGGTGCGGGCCCGCCATCAAAAATTTTTGGATCGTGCCCCGCGTCTACGTTAGTATGTGGCGCTTTCTACCAACAACCATAACGTCAACATCTGGGAGGGACTGCGATGCGCACCGCATTCGTGTTGTGCTGTTCTGTTGCTTTGTTGGTTACGGTCGGAACGGCAAGCGCACAAGACTGGACCAAGTCGAAATGGGGGCCGAACGACGAGATCGGCGCCGCCAACTACATGACGCCAGAACTCGTCGTCAAAGCCGCATCATTGGTGAAGACCGGCAAGACCTACGCGCTCGGCATTCCCGTCGATACCAAGACGCCGGCCTATCCGCCGCGCAGCTTCAAGATCACCATCGTTCAGCCCGGACAGGCCGGCAGCTCCGGCATCGGTCCGAACAAGGCGACCTACAATGACGATATCATCGATACCTGGGTCGGCATCGGCAGCCAGCTCGACGGGCTCGGCCATCTCGGCATCGAGCACGTCTACTACAACGGCAACAAGCTCGCCGATTTTGCCGATCCTACGGGCTTGAAGAAGCTCGGCATCGAGAAGGTGCCGCCGATGGTCGCCCGCGGCGTGCTGCTCGACATGGCCGCCTATTACAACACCGACGTGGTCAAGGAGGGCACCGCCTTCAACGTCAAGGAGATCGAGGAAGTCGCGAAGAAACAGGGCGTCGAGATCCGCCAGGGCGACGTCGTGATCTTCCACACCGGCTGGCTTAGCCTGATCGGCAAGGACGACAAGCGCTATTCCGCGGGCGAACCCGGCCTCGGGGTCGAGGGCGCCAATTATCTCACCGGCAAGGGCGTGGTGGCCGTCGGTGCCGACACCTGGGCCGTCGAGACCATCCCGTTCGAAAGCCCCAACGTGTTCGAGGTGCACCAGATCCTGCTTGCCAAGAACGGCACCTACATCCTGGAGAACATGGACACCGCCGAGCTCGCCAAGGACAAGGGGTATGAGTTCCTGTTCGTGCTCGGTCAGCCGCGCTGGCGCGGCGGCGTACAGAGCATGATCAACCCCATCGCGATCCGCTGACATCAGCCGCGAACGCGCTTCTGAGCAACCGGCGACATGGGTAACACTTCAAACCGACGACATGGGTAACACAATTCTCGTTTCGTTCAGGTCTGCT
>NZ_JBEGDB010000026.1:0-50021 GCF_043638955.1 Bradyrhizobium sp. 31Argb
GGACATATGGATGCAGCGATCCGATCACCTCAAAAGCTCTTGTGCCACGGGGGCCGTCCACATATGGGTCCCGGGTCGCGCTTCGCTTGCCCGGGGACGACGGCCACCGCGCGGGTCACCCCCGCGCCGCGCGATCCTTCTCGTTCTGCGCCTTGATCGAGTCGCGGGCCTGGGTCCAGTCGTCGTCGCTCCATTCGCGGAGCTGATAGAAATTGCCGCCCATGGCGAGCGCCTGGGCGCCGTCCATTGCGATGGTCTCGCCGTTGATCCAGTCGCAACCGCCGGAGATCAGGAACACGGCGAGGTTCTGCAATTCCTCCATGGTGCCGACGCGGCCCATCGGGTTCATCGCTTTGGTCCGCGCGCCGGCTTCGTCGCCCGGCTTGATGCGCTTGCTCATGCCTTCGGTTGGGATCTCGCCGGGCGCGATGGTGTTGAGGCGGATGCCGTGTTTGCCCCATTCGATCGCAAGCGACATGGTCATGGCGTGGATCGCAGACTTGCTCATCGCCGACGGCACCACATAGGGCGAGCCGTTGCGCACCCAAGTGACGCTGATCGACACCACATTGCCGCGCTGCTTGCCGGCGATCCAGCGTCGCCCGACCGCATGGGTGACGTAGAACGTGCCGTGCATCACGATATTGGCGACCGCATCGAAGCCGCGCGGCGAGAGCTCTTCGGAGCGCGAGATGAAATTGCCGGCGGCGTTGTTGATGAGGTCGGTGAGGGGGCCGCTGGTCGTCCAGATCGCCTCGACCATCTCGTCGACGGCCAGTGCATTGCGGATATCGACGCCGTGGCTGACCACGCGCCCGCCATACTGGTCCATCAACTCGGTCGCGGTCTCGTCGCAGACGATCTTGCGGCGGCCGCAGATATGCACTTCGGCCCCCAACTGCAGGAATTTGGCGGCCATGGACTTGCCGAGACCGGTACCACCCCCGGTCACGAGGATACGCCGTCCGGCGAGAAGCTGATCTGTGAACATGGTTTCCACCCAAAGGGGATTGTCAGTTAATTGGTCGATTGACTAAAACCGGCAACGGCCCTTCTGTAAAGCGCCATCAAGAACAGCGGAGGACAATTCCATGGAGCAACGCGTCACGATCTCGGTTTCCGACGGGATCGCCGATGTCCGGCTGGTGCGCGCGGACAAGATGAATGCGCTGGATGCCCCGATGTTCGAGGCGCTGGTGGCCGCGACCGAGCGCCTTTCGACCGAAAAAGGCGTCCGGGTGGTAGTATTGTCCGGGGAGGGGCGGGCGTTCTGCGCCGGCCTCGACATGGGACGTTTCGCCGCGATGAAGGAGAAGGGCGGCAACGGGATCGCCGGCGGCGAAACGCGCGACCTGACCGTCCGGACCCACGGCGAGGCCAATTTCCCGCAACAGGCGGTGTGGGGCTGGCGGCAGCTCCCGGTGCCGGTCATCGCCGCGGTTCACGGCGTAGCCTTCGGCGGCGGCTTCCAGCTCGCGCTCGGCGCCGACATGCGGTTCCTCAGCGCTGATGCGCGGATGTCGATCATGGAGATCAAATGGGGCCTGGTGCCCGACATGGCGGGCACGCCGATCCTCGCCACGCTGGTGCGCGACGACATCTTGCGCGAGCTCACCTATACGGGGCGCATCTTCTCGGCCCAGGAGGCGCTGAGCTATGGACTTGCGACCCGGGTGTGCGACGATCCGCGCGCCGCGGCCTTCGATGTCGCGCGTGAGATCGCCGGCAAGAGCCCGGATGCGGTCCGCGCGGCCAAGCGCCTGCTGAACAAACTGTCGGTCGATCCGGGTCCTGCGCTACTCGCCGAGTCCGTCGAGCAGCAGAAGCTGTTGGGCAGCCCGAACCAGACGGAAGCGGTCCGGGCCAACATCGACAAGCGCCCGCCGCGCTTTGTGGATGCGTGAGCCGCCACGCACCGCCCTCATCCCGAGGAGCCGCGCAAGCGGCGTCTCGAGGGATGGGCCGCGGGTGGGACATCCGGGGCCTCATGGTTCGAGACGGCGCTGCGCGCCTCCTCACCATGAGGGGTCATCGTCGGAGCAAGTCGACACAAGCACGCAGCAAAGAACAATAACAATGAGCGAAACCTCCCAACTCTTCCTCGGCATCATCAGCGGCGATCATAGGCGCACGCATCAGGAAGTCGCCGAGCGCACTGAGCGCATCGCCAGCGGCTTGCGGAAGCTCGGCGTCCGCGAGGGCAACAGCGTGTGCATGTTGATGCGCAACGACATCGCCTTCATCGAGGCCGCCTATGCCGCAATGCGGCTCGGAGCCTATGGCGTGCCGATCAACTGGCATTTCAAGCCGGAAGAGATCAATTACGTGCTGACGGATTCCGGCACGAAGGTGCTGATCGCGCATGCCGATATGCTGCATCCGCTGCGGGATGCTATCCCTGCCGGCGTCACCGTGCTGAGCGTGCCGACGCCGCCGGAAATCCTGGCGAATTACAAGATCAATCCCGATCATCTCGGCGTGCCGGATTTCGCTATTGATTTCGAGCCCTGGCTCGCGAAGCACCCGCGCTATGACGGCCCGGTGGTGCCGCAGCCGCAGAACATGATCTACACCTCGGGCACGACAGGCCATCCCAAGGGCGTGCGCCGCTTCGCGCCGACACCGGAGCAGGCGGCCAATGCGGAAGCGATGCGCGCCATGATCTATGGCCTCAGGCCTGGCGTCCGCGCGCTGCTGCCGGGTCCGCTCTATCATTCCGCGCCGAATTCCTTCGGCCTCCGTTCCGGTCGGCTCGGCGGCGCGCTGCTGATGATGCCGCGCTTCGATGCGGAAGATTTCCTGGCTCTGGTCGAGGAGCAGCGGGTCGACACCGTCTTCATGGTGCCGACCATGTTCATCCGCCTGATGAAGCTGCCCGAGAAGGTGCGCAGGAAATATGACGTATCCTCGCTGCGCCATGTCATCCATGCCGCGGCGCCCTGTCCGGCCGATATCAAGCGCGCGATGATCGAGTGGTGGGGGCCGGTGATCTATGAGTTCTACGGCTCGACCGAATCAGGTGCGGTGACATTCGCGAATTCCGAGGACGCGCTGAACAAGCCCGGCACCGTCGGCAAGATCTCGCCCGGTGCCGAGCTGCGCTTCATCGGCGAGGACGGAAAGGTGCTGCCGCCGGGCGAGATCGGCGAGATCTATTCGCGCATCGCGGGCAATCCGGACTTCACCTACCACAACAAGCCGGACAAGCGCGTCGAGATCGACCGCGACGGGTTCGTCACATCAGGCGACGTCGGCTATATCGACGAGGACGGTTACGTCTTCATCTGCGACCGCAAGCGCGACATGGTGATCTCGGGCGGGGTCAACATCTATCCGGCAGAGATCGAGGCGGTGCTGCATGCCGTTCCCGGCGTGCATGATTGCGCGGTGTTCGGCATCCCCGATGCCGAATTCGGCGAGGCGCTGATGGCGGTGGTCGAGCCGCAAACAGGGGCCAAGCTGGACGTCGCCTCGGTCCGCGCCCAGCTCAAGGCGTCGCTCGCCGATTACAAGGTGCCCAAGCACATCGAAATCGCGACCAACCTGCCGCGCGAGGATTCCGGAAAGATCTTCAAGCGCCGCCTCCGCGATCCCTATTGGGAACAGGCAGGCAGGAGGATTTGACTTTCCGTCGTCCCGGGCTTGACCCTCCCGACCCTCATGGTGAGGAGGCGCGCAGCGCCGTCTGGAACCATGAGGCCACGATCGTACCCGCGGCCCATCCTTCGAGACGCCGCTTACGCGGCTCCTCAGGATGAGGATGGAGATGGGGCGGGCGGCGCAACATCTCGTGTGCGCCGCCCCCAACTTCGTCTTGCGCTGCGGCAAAAAAGTTGCACACTCCGCACCTGCCGGGCAGTTGCTGGAGCGATCAGCCAATGTCTCCCCAGACCACGTCTTCCAAGACCGATGTCCGCGCCAATCGCGCTGAGGACAGCCAGGCGATCGAGGAGGATGCGCGACTGCGCAATGACATCCGCCTGCTCGGGCGCGTCCTTGGCGACACCGTGCGCGACCAGGAGGGCGCCAATGTCTTCGACCTGGTCGAACGCATCCGGCAGACCTCGATCCGGTTCCATCGGGATGAAGACCGGCAGGCGCGGGGGGAACTGGAAACCATCCTCGACAGCATGTCGATCTCGGAAACGGTGCGGATCGTCCGCGCCTTCAGCTATTTCTCCCACCTCGCCAACATCGCCGAGGACCAGAACAACATTCGCCAGATGCGGGGGCGGGGAGCAGCCGCGCCGCGTCCGAGCCTGCTGGCGCAGGCCGTGGACCATGCGCAGCGGGCCGGCTTCAGCCCGGACGATTTGCGCCGCTTCTTCAAGGGTGCCCTGGTCAGCCCCGTTCTGACCGCTCATCCGACCGAGGTCCGGCGCAAGAGCACGATGGACCGCGAGATGGAAGTTGCACGCCTGCTCGACCGGCGCGAGCGGTTGCAGATGACGCCGGAAGAGAGCGAGGCCAGCGACGAGCAGCTTCGCCGCGCCGTGGTGACGCTATGGCAGACCAATCTGTTGCGCCGGACCAAGCTTACGGTGCTGGACGAGGTCACCAACGGATTGTCGTTCTACGACTACACGTTCCTCCACGAGGTGCCGCGGCTGCATTGCGCGCTGGAGGACCGGCTCAACAAGGAAGGCGGCGAGCCCGGCGAACTCGCATCCTTCCTGAGGATGGGAAGCTGGATCGGCGGCGACCGCGACGGCAACCCGTTCGTCACCGCCGACGTCATGCGCGGCACGCTGCGGCTGCAGTCGAGCCGGATATTGAGCTTCTATCTGGAAGAGCTGCACGTACTCGGCGCCGAATTGTCGTTGGCCAAGAACCTCGCCGATGTTTCTGACGAACTGCGTGTGCTCGCCGAGCGCTCGCCCGATCCTTCGCCGCACCGGAGCGGCGAGCCGTATCGGCTCGCGGTATCCGGCATCTACGCCCGGCTGACCGCGACCGCCGAGAAGCTGCAGGTCGAGATCACGCGCCGGCCGGTCGGCAGGGCCGAGCCCTATACAAACGTCAACGAGATCAAGGCCGATCTCGACGTGCTCGACCGTTCGCTGATCGCAAACAACTCCGCCGTCATCGCGCGCGGACGCTTGCGGCTGCTGCGGCGCGCGGTGGATTGCTTCGGTTTCCATCTCGCCCGCCTCGACATCAGGCAAAACTCCGCGGTGCATGAGCGCACCGTCGCCGAACTGCTCGATACCGCGATCCCCGGCATGTCCTACATGGCGCTCAGCGAGGACGCCCGCATCAACCTGTTGCTCGGCGAGCTTCGCAGCGCGCGTCCGCTGTCGTCGCCCTTCGTGAAATACAGCGAGGAGACGCACGGCGAGCTCGCCGTGTTCCGGGCAGCCGCCGAAGCGCATGCGACCTTCGGCTCGGAGGCGATTTCCCAATGCATCATCTCGATGTGCAAAGGCATGTCCGACATGCTTGAGGTCGCCGTGCTGCTGAAGGAGGTCGGGCTCATCAACCCCTCCGGCCGCAGCGCCATCAACATCGTGCCGCTGTTCGAGACCATCGAGGATCTGCAGGCCTCGAGCGGCATCATGGACCGCATGCTGGCGCTGCACGATTATCGCCGATTGGTGGACAGCCGCGGCGGCGTGCAGGAGGTGATGCTCGGCTATTCCGACAGCAACAAGGACGGCGGGTTCGTCACTTCCGGCTGGGAGCTCTACAAGGCGGAAATCGGCCTCGTCGAGGTATTTGAGCGCCATCACGTGCGCCTGCGCCTGTTCCATGGCCGCGGCGGCTCGGTCGGCCGCGGCGGCGGCCCGAGCTACGACGCCATCATCGCCCAGCCCGGCGGCGCCGTGAACGGCCAGATCAGGATCACCGAGCAGGGCGAGATCATATCGAGCAAATATTCCAACGCCGAAGTCGGCCGCAACAATCTGGAGATCCTTGCCGCCGCGACGCTCGAGACCAGCCTGCTGCAGCCCAGGCAAAGCGCGCCGCGCGCCGAATATCTGAAGGCGATGGAGCAGCTTTCGGCGCTCGCCTTCAAGGCCTATCGCGGTCTGGTCTACGAGACCGAGGGCTTTGCCGATTATTTCTGGGGCTCGACCGTCATCAACGAGATCGCGACGCTCAACATCGGCAGCCGACCGGCGTCGCGCAAGAAGACCCGCGAGATCGAGGACCTCCGCGCCATTCCCTGGGTGTTCTCCTGGGCGCAGTGCCGGCTGATGCTGCCGGGCTGGTATGGCTTCGGCAGCGCGGTTGAGGCCTGGATCGCGGAGCATCCGGAGCAGGGCATGCCATTCCTGCAGGAGCTCTACCGGGAGTGGCCGTTCTTTCGCACGCTGCTCTCCAACATGGACATGGTGCTGGCAAAGAGCTCGATCGCGATCGCCTCGCGCTACGCCGAACTGGTGCCGGATGCCGAATTGCGTGAGAAGATTTTCGGCCGCATCCGCCGCGAATGGCATCTCTCGATCGAGACGCTGCTGGACATCATGGGCCATGAGCGGCTGTTGCAGGGCAACCCGCTGCTCGAACGCTCGATCCGCAACCGCTTCCCCTATCTCGACCCGCTCAACCACGTACAGGTGGAGCTGTTGAAGGAGCATCGCGCGCAGAACCCGGACGAGCAGGTGCTGCGCGGCATCCAGCTCACGATCAACGGGATATCCGCGGGGTTGAGGAATAGCGGGTAGCGAATGGCGAGCAGCGAATAGACGTCTCCTATTCGCTATTCGCCACTCCCTATTCGCCGACTGCGTCAGCAGTTATGCGCGCCTTGCGTCTCCACATAGACCGCATAGAGCGACTGGCTCGCGGTCATGAACAGGCGGTTGCGCTTCTTGCCGCCGAAGCAGACGTTGGCGCAGGTCTCCGGCAGCAGGATCTGGCCGATGCGTGTGCCGTCGGGCGCGAACACCTGCACACCGTCATAGCCCGGACCGACCCAGCCGGCGCCGACCCAGATGTTGCCGTCGATGTCGACCCGCAGGCCGTCGGGGAAGCCTGACTTGCCGTCGAGCTTCATGTCGATCAATTGCTTCGGATTGGACAGCTTGTCGCCATTGATGTCGTAGCTCCAGACCACGTTGTTGGCATTCGGATAGTGCGTGATGCCGGTATCGCAGACATAGAGCTTCTTGTAGTCATGGCTGAAGGCGATGCCGTTCGGCTTGAACGGCTCGTCGGCAACCTTGGTGATCTGACCGGACTGGCCGTCGACCCGGTACACCGCCTCCTTCTGGTAGGGCTGCACCGAATTGGTGTTGGCGCGCTGCCCCTCATAGATCGAGATCGCGCCATAGCCGGGATCGGTGAACCAGATCGACTTGTCGTTGGGGTGGGCCACCATGTCGTTCGGCCCGTTCAGCGGCTTGCCGTTGGCTTCCTGGGCCAGCACCGTCACCGTGCCGTTGTGCTCGAAACGCACCAGCCGCGTACGTTCGGCCGAAATCTGCCGTCCCTCGAAATCGAAGGAGTTGCCGTTGGCCTCGTTCGACGGTTTGCGGAATTGCTCGGAGATGTGGCCGTCGTCGTCGAGATAGCGAAGCTGCCGGTTGGCGGGGATGTCACTCCAGACCAGATATTGCCCCTGCGCGTTCCAGGCGGGCCCCTCGGCCCACAGGCAGCCCGTATAGAGACGCTTGATCGCGGTGTTGCCGACCTTGGCTTTGAAGCGCTTCGGATCGATCACGACGATATCAGGGTCGGGATAGCGCTGCGGCTCCGCATTGCGACCGAAATCGCGGGCGAAGGCTTCCGGCGCCACCGCCGCAGTTGCAGCAATCGCCGTTGCACTGCGCAAAAGCGTCCGGCGGTCGAGCCCGATCGAGCCGCCGTCCTGCAGGTTGGGTGAATTGTTTGGATTGTTCATGACTTCCTCCCAGGCTTTTTTGTTGTTGGGAAGGAACTCATGCGCCCGCAATCCGGCATAATGCGGGCAGCCGTGATGGATCAACCAGAGATAGGCGTCGTCCCGGCAGCGAGCCGGGACGACGTTGTCATGAAAGTATCAGCGTAGGCGGCGGCCGGTAGGGTGGGCAAAGCGAAGCGTGCCCACCATCTAACGGCGTGCTCGGAATGGTGGGCACGCTTCGCTTTGCCCACCCTGCGTCTTACCCAAGCTTCAGATCGGGTCCCAGCCGAAGATGTCGGCGGAGCGGTCGAGGTTGTAGAACGAGCCCTTGAGCGCCGGCATGCCGTGTTCGGCGATGGTCTGCGGCGTCCAGCCTTCGCCGCGGTGCACCGAGCGCAGCGGCCGCGACTGGCCCATCAGGAAGATCTCGTTCATGCGGACCGCAAAGATCTGCCCGGTGACCTCCTTGGCGGCGTCGCTGAGCAAATAGGCGCAGACCGGTGCGACCTTCTCTGGCCCCATCTGCTTCATCCTCTCCACGCGCGCCTTCTCGGCGTCGGTCTCGGTTGGAATGGTGCCGATCATGCGGGTCCAGGCGAACGGGGAGACGCAGTTGGAGCGCACGTTGAAGCGGCTCATGTCGAGCGCGATCGACTTCGACAGGCCGACGATACCGAGCTTGGCGGCGGCGTAGTTGGCCTGGCCAAAATTGCCGATCAGGCCCGAGGTCGAGGTGAAGTGCACGAAGGAGCCGCTCTCCTGCTCGCGGAACAGCCGCGCCGCGGCGTGGCTGACGTAGAAAGAGCCCATCAGATGGACCTTGATGACGGCCTCGAACGCTTCCACGCTCATGCGGTGGAAGATCATGTCGCGCAGGATGCCGGCATTGTTGACGACGCCGTCGAGCCGGCCGAAATGATCGGTCGCGGTCTTCACGATCTTGCTGGCCGGGATCGCTTCCGCAACCGACTCGAAATTGGCGACCGCGGTGCCACCGCGCTTCTTGATTTCCTCGACCACCTCCTCGGCTGGGGCGGCGCTCGATCCCGCGCCGTCGGACGTGCCGCCGGGATCGTTGACCACGACCTTGGCGCCTTCAGCGGCGCAGAGCAGCGCGATCTCGCGCCCGATGCCCCGGCCCGCGCCGGTGACGATGATGACCTTGTCCTGCAGTGATTTTGTCATGTGGGTTCTCCGCTATCTGTTTCGCTTCAAGCCGTCATTCCGGGGCGCGCGAAGCGCGAACCCGGAATCCATTTTGCCGCGCGATGGATTCCGGGCCTGCGCCTATCGGCGCATCCCGGAATGACGGGCTGTTACTTCTCGTTCGTGAAGATGATCGTGCCTGATGCCGCGAACATGCCGCCGACGCCATGGCAGACCGAGATCTTCGCGTCCTTGACCTGCGCCGGCGCAATCCCGCGCATCTGGCGCACGCTCTCCTGCAGCGCGTACATGCCGTACATGCCCGAATGCATGTAGGAGAGGCCGCCGCCATTGGTGTTGAGTGGCAGCTTGCCGCCGGGGCGCGTGTTGCCGTCCGCGATGAACTTGCCGGTCTCCTCGTGCGGCATGAAGCCGAGATCGCCGAGGCCAAAGAGCGGCAGGTGCGCAAAGGCGTCGTAGATCATGAGATGGTCGACGTCCTTGTGGGTGATGCCGGCCTCCTTGAAGGCGAGGGGGCCTGCGACCTTGAAGGCGCGCGAGGAGTTGAAGGTCTCCATCTGGCTGACCATCGGCGTTTCCACGCTCTCGCCGGTGCCGAGGATGTAGACCGGCTTCTGCGGGAAATCCTTGGCCCGATCGGCTGATGTCAGGATGAGCGCGCCGCCGCCATCGGTGACGAGGCAGCACTGCAGGAGGCGGAACGGATAGGCGATCATCCGCGAGTTCAGGACGTCGGCAACCGTGATCGGGTCCTTCATGGTCGCGCGCGGATTCTTCGCGGCCCATTCGCGCTGCACGACGGCGACCATGGCGATCTGCTCATGGGTGATGCCGTAGGTCTTCATGAAGCGCAGTACCGGGATCGGGAACATGCTCGGCGGCCCGTACACGCCGAACGGCGCCTCGAACTGGCCGTTGAGGCTGTCCGGCGGCGTGGAGCGCGGCTGCTTGCCGATCATCGACTTGCCGCTCTCGGCGTGCGTGATCAGCACGGTCTTGCACAGGCCGGCCTCGATCGCGGCCGCGGCATGGCGGACATGCAGCATGAACGAGCAGCCGCCGACCGAGGTGCCGTCGACCCAGGTCGGCTTGATGCCGAGATAGTGGCAGACCTGCTGTGGCGTCTCGACCGCGGTGGCGAAACCGTCGATGTCGGACAGCTTCAGCCCCGCATCGGCGATGGCATTGAGCGCCGCATCCGCGTGCAACTGGAGCTGCGACATATTGGGGATGACGCCGAGCTCGGTGGTCTCGGCCGCGCCGACGACGGCAACCTGGTTCCTGCGCATCTCTTTAACCCTTCGCCGGACGGAACAAAGGAAGCGTGATCTTGTCGTCGAGCTTCTCGAACGCGACTTCCAGCTTCATGTCGAGCTCGAGCGCTTCCGGCGTCTGCGGGCAGTCGATGATATTGCTCATCATGCGCGGGCCCTCATCGAGTTCGACCACCGCAATGGCGTAAGGCGGCGTGAAGCCGGGCGCGGCGGGACGGTGGTTGATGACGTAGCTGTAGAGTGTGCCCTTGCCGCTAGCCTTGAACATGCTGACCTTGCGCGAGGCGCAGGACGGGCAGAACGGGCGCGGCGGGAAATAGACATGCGAGCAGGCGTCGCAGCGCTGCAGGCGCAATTCGCCGACCTGCGTGCCATCCCAGAAATGCTGGGTTTCCGGCGTCGGTTTCGGTTTTGCGCGTGCAGCTTCGGCCATTCGGCATCCTCCCTGGATCAGGCCGTCAGGCCTCGTTCAAAAACGTGATGCGACAATTGACTATCGGTCGTCAACGGTCCAGCGTTTGCAATCGCATGGCGGTATTCCGAAGACGACAGCGCGCTTGTATGCCAGCCTGTCTCAGGCAATAGTCCGCCACGCGGCAAATCCGCCGCGCCGCGCCTTAAACAACGTTCGACGCCAGAAGAGATCTGAAATCGAAAGCCATGCCTGACAATCCGACCCTTGCCTCACTCGCCGCAGACCTCGAGAGCGGCCGCCTCACGGCCCGCCAACTGGTTGAGCAGTGCCTCGCCAAGATCGCCGATCCCGCGGGCGAGGGGCAGCGCGCCTTCATCCACGTCGACAAGGAGGCCGCGCTCGAGGCTGCCGATGCGATGGACCGCCTGCGCAAGGCGCATGCGGCGCCGTCGCCCTTCGCCGGCATCCCGGTTTCGATCAAGGACCTCTTCGACATCAAGGGGCAGGTGACCCGCGCCGGCTCCCGCGCGCTGGAGGATTCCGCGCCGGCGGAAGCCGACGCGCCGGTGGTGGCGCGGCTTCGCGCGGCCGGCTTTGTCGTGATCGGCCGCACCAACATGACCGAATTTGCCTATTCCGGCATCGGCATCAATCCGCATTACGGCACGCCGAAGAGCGCCTACAACCGCAGTGTCGGCCATGTGCCCGGCGGCTCGTCGTCGGGTGCGGCGGTCTCGATCGCCGACGGCATGGCCTTTGGCGCGCTCGGCACCGATACCGGCGGCTCCTGCCGCATCCCTGCGGCCTTCAACGGCATCGTTGGCTACAAGCCGACGCAGCGGCGCATCCCGCTCGATGGCGGTGTGCCGCTGTCGTTCTCGCTCGACAGCTATGGGCCGCTCGCCAATTCCGTCGCCTGCTGCGCAACGCTCGATGCGGTGCTCGCGAGCGAGCCGGTGACGCCGCTGCAGCCGCGGCCGGTGAAGGGCCTGCGGTTCGCGGTGCCGACCACGGTTGCCCTCGATGACCTCGATGATGCCGTGGCAAAGACGTTCGACCGAGCGCTCGCGGCGCTGTCGAAGGCGGGTGCGCTGATCGAGAAGATCGAGGTGCCGGAGTTCCTCGATGTCGGCATCATGAACGCCAAGGGCGGCTTTGCGGCTTCCGAGAGCTATGCCTGGCACCGCTATCTGCTCGCCAGCAAGGGCGACATCTATGACCCCCGCGTCGCCACGCGCATCATGCGCGGCGAGGGATATCTGGCCGCCGACTACATCGATCTGCTCAATGCGCGAAAATCCTTCATCGCACGCACCGAGAAGCGCGTCGCGCCCTATGATGCGCTGCTGCTGCCGACCACGGCCAATGCGCCGCCGAAGATCGCCGACCTCGATGACGACAAGGCGTTCACCGCGGAGAATCTGCGCGCGTTGCGTAACTGCACGTTGATCAACGTGCTCGACGGCTGCGCGATCTCGCTGCCGGCCCATCGTGAGGATGATGTGCCGGTCGGTCTGATGGTCGCGGCGGCAGGCGGATCGGATCGCCGCATCTTCGAGATCGCGGCCGCAATGGAGACCATCATCCGTGTATGACCTCGCTTTCACCATCGACGACAAGGGCATGGCGACGCCACTGACGCTCGCCATCGACCAGGCCGTGATCGCCGGCTGGACCGGCCGCGATCCGGTGGCGCGCGACAAGCATATCGCCGAGCTTGAAGCGATCGGCATTGCAAGGCCGGCCACGACGCCGATCTATTACCGCTGCTCGGCGCGGCGGCTGACCACCGAGGACACGATCGAAGTCTGCGGCGAAGATTCCAGCGGCGAGGTCGAGTTCGTCTTGATCGGCTGGCAGGGCCGCATCTTCGTCGGCTGCGGCTCCGATCACACCGACCGCAAAGTCGAGAGCTACAGCGTCACCGTCTCAAAACAGATGTGCGACAAGCCGATCGCCTCCGAACTGTGGGAGCTGGAGGATGTCATCGACCACTGGGACCAGATGATCCTGCGCTCCTGGGCCTGGATCGACGGCAAGCGCGTGATCTACCAGGAAGGCACGCTCGACGGCATGCTGCCGGTGAAGGAACTGATCGCGCGCGGCTTCGGTGACAAGGGCCTGCCCGACGGCTGCGCCATGTTTGGCGGCACGTTTGCCGCCAAGGGCGGCATCCGCCCGGCGAGCCGGTTCGAATTCGAGCTGGAAGATCCAGTGCTGAAGCGAACGATCCGCCACGCGTATGACGTGGTGACGCTGCCGGTGCGGGGGTAGATAGTCGCCCCATCGTCATTGCGAGCGCAGCGAAGCAATCCATGCCGCAGCGGGCGGAGAGATGGATTGCTTTGCTGCGCTCGCAATGACGCCGCAATATCGGAAATCGGGTGGTTGATTGTGCGCGGATCTGCCACCACCTCGGGACCAAAGCGAGCATTGTGGTTTGACGGCTGATTTATTCGATAGCGTTGCCGAGCGTCCGGCGCGGGAGGTGATCGCGGAAGGCGCGATGATCCTGCGCGGATTTGCGCTTGCGGTTGAGCCCGAGCTGATCCCGGCGTTGCGCGAGATCCTCGCGCAGGCGCCGTTTCGGCGCATGTTTACGCCCGGCGGTTATCAGATGTCGGTGGCGATGACCAATTGCGGCACGGTCGGCTGGGTCACCGATCGCAGCGGCTATCGCTACGACTGCATCGATCCGGAATCCGGAAAGCCGTGGCCGGCAATGCCGCCGGTGCTCGTGCGCCTGGCGCGCGAGGCGGCGGCGGAAGGCGGCTTTGACGGTTTTGCGCCGGATGCCTGCCTGGTCAATCGTTACGAACCGGGCGCAAGACTGTCGCTGCACCAGGACAAGGACGAGACGGATTTTGCCGCGCCGATCGTCTCGGTGTCGCTCGGCCTGCCCGCGATCTTTCTGTTCGGCGGCCCAAAGCGCAGCGACAAGACGGCTCGATATCGGCTGACGCATGGGGATGTCGTGGTGTGGGGCGGGCCGTCGCGATTGTTCTTCCACGGCGTCGCGCCGCTCGCCGACGGTGAGCACGCGGTGCTCGGCCGTCAGCGGATCAATCTGACCTTCCGCAAGACGCGATAGCTTCCCCCGTCATTCCGGGGCGCGCGTAGCGCGAGCCCGGAATCCATTTCACCGCGTTACCCGGTGGCGCCATGGATTCCGGGCCTGCGCCTTCGGCGCATCCCGGAATGACAGTGTCAGGGTTTGGCCGGATGAATAAACGCCCACGGGCTCACTTCCGAATCCGTCGGCACCTCGATCGCGATCACATAGGGCCCGCCGTCGGCCAGCGCCTTTTCCAGCGCGGGACGGAAATGATCGGGCGAGGTGACGCGCGCAGCTCCGGCACCAAAGGACTCCGCGAGCTTGACGAAATCCGGATTGACGAGGTCCGACGCCACCACGCGGCCGTCAAAGCGCTCGCGCTGGTCGCGCCGCACATTGCCATAGGAATTGTTGTTGAACACCAGCGTCACCACGCCGATGCGATACTGCACGGCGGTGGAAAGCTCTTGCACACCGAACATGAAACCGCCGTCGCCCGTGATCGCCACCGCCGGCTTGTCGGGATTGGCGACTTTGGCGCCGAGCGCGGTCGGAAAGCCGGAGCCGAGTGTGCCCTGATAGCCCGAGGTGATGAAGGTGCGCGGCTCGTAGACGGGAAAGCCATACCAGGAGGCGAAACCGACCTGCGAGAGCTCGTCGGTGACGACAGCATTCGACGGCAGCACCTCGCGGAGAATCTTCAGGTAAGCCATCTGCGGCTGGATGCGCTGGATTTCGCGCGCGGCTGCCGCGGTTGCTTCGCGAATCGCGGCGCGCCGGCCGGTGCTCTTGCCAAAACCAGTTTTGCGTACGGCCGCCAGCAACTCGGCGGTGCCGGCCTTGGCATCGCTCACGATGGCGGCATCAGGCGTGAGCCGGCGCATCTCGACCGGATCGATGTCGATGCGGATCGATTTGATGCCGTCGGGCTGGTATGGCCAGCGGAATCCTGAGGCCGGCAATTCCATGCGGGTGCCGATCCCGATCATCAGGTCGGTCGTCGGCCACAATTTATAAGCGGCCGCCATGGTCAGCCCGAGTTCATGCGCATTGGAGACGATGCCGCGGCCGCTGCGGAAGGCGACGACGGGCGCATCGATCATTTCCGCAAGCTCGAGAATTTCCTCGCCCGCGTCGATCGCGCCGCTGCCGACAAAGATCATCGGTGTCTTGCTCGCCGCGATCAGAGCGGCCGCCGCCTTGATCCTGTCGGGGTCGGGCAGTGGCGCCGGAAACGGCCCGAACGGCTCTGATGGCGCGACTGCGGCACGCTGGGTGAAGACGTCCCAGGGCATCTCGAGCGACGCCGGTCCACGCCGGCCCGACAGCATTTCCTGGAATGCGCGCGACACCATCGCCGGCGCCGCATCGGGATATTCGATGCGATCGGCCCATTTCACGAAGGTACGCAGTGTCGCGAGCTGGTCCGGCATCTCATGCAGATGGCCGCGGCCCTTGCCGAGGAACGCGGTCGGCACCTGGCCGGTGAGGCAGAGCACCGGCTCGTTGCAGCCGAAGGCGGTGAGCAGCGCCGCGCTGGCGTTGAGCACGCCGGGGCCGGGCACCACGCTGAACACGCCCGGGCGGCCGCTCGAACGCGCATAGCCGAACGCCATGTAGCCGCAGGCCTGCTCGTGCCGCGCGCCGATCACCTTGAGCTGCGCCTGATGGAAGGCGTCGAACAGGCCATAGATTTGCGCGCCGGGCAGGCCGAACACCGTGTCGACGCCGTGGGCGACGAGGCCGTTGACGATCGCTTCGCCGCCGCTGGCTGAACTCATCTTGCTATCCATCTGCTTCTTATGCTTCGTCGACAACGGCGTTGCGCAACACGCCGACGCCTTCGGCCTCGATGCCGATCGCATAGGTGGCGAGACGAGGTGGAGACATCGGCTCGCTCAATCTGCAATCGTGACGTCGGCAACGAACAGTGGCTCGCGCACCGCCTGTCCGGCGAATGGCGACCCCTGCTCGAACCAGGAGCGTGGAGCGGGCGCGCCCCACAACGTCTGCCGCCGCGGGTCCTTCAGCGACCAACGCAGTGGCTCATGGTCGTGATCTCCCGTGAAATAGTCGCTGGTGTAAAGCTCGAGCCGATGGCCGTCGGGATCCCTGACATAGAGAAAGAACGCATTGGAAATGCCGTGGCGGCCGGGGCCGCGTTCCATGTTCTTCAGGAAGCCGCTCGACGCCATAACGTCGCAGAGATGCAGGACATTCATCGCGGTCGGCACCCAATAGGCGAAATGGTGCAGGCGAGGGCCTTTGCCGTTGGTGAAGGCGAGGTCGTGCACATTGCCCTTGCGATGCATCCATGCCGCGGCGATGCGTCCGTTCGGGCCGTCTTCCTCGCCATATTCGGTGAGACGAAAGCCGAGCCGTGCGTAGAACTCGATGCTGTCCTGCAGCTCGGCGGCAAAGACATTAAAGTGATCGAGCCGTTGCGGATGGCAACCCTTATAGAGGTCGTAGCGGCGGAGCAGGTGTGGGCGCTTGTCCATCGTCGCGTAGAGCTCAAGCTGGAAGCCGAATGGATCGGAGAACTGCAAGGTGCGGCCCTGGAACGGCTGATCCGAGAAGCGATAATCGACGCCGTGCTCGGAGAAGAACGCCGCCGCCTTGTCGAGGTCGCCGTCGTTGCCGACCTTGAAGCCGAGCCGGCTGCAGGCTGCTACAGGCGCCTTGCGCAGCACCAGCGAGTGATGCTGATGCTCTTCGGAGCCGCGCAGATAAACCGTCTTGTCGTCCGCGTCCTCGACATGTAGCCCAACGGTGGTCTCATAGAACGCGCGGCTGGCGGCGAGGTCGGTCACGTCGAGCACGACGTGGCTGCAGCGGATGATGTTGAACGGCGGATCAAAGACGTGCTGCGGAACAGGCATCGATGTTTCCCTGCTTGAGGTCGTCATTCCGGGGCAGCCCGCAGGGCTGAACCCGGAATCTCGAAATTCCGGGCTCGATGCTTCGCATCGCCCCGGAATGACGGCGTACTACACTCCCAGTTTCTGTATCTTATGCGTCCCGCGTGCCAGCGAGACGTGCTTGGTTTCCATGTAGAAGTCGAACGAATAATCGCCGCCGTCGCGGCCGATGCCTGACGATTTCATGCCGCCGAACGGCGTCGGCAGGTGCCGGACATTTTCCGAGTTGAGCCAGATCATGCCGGCTTCGAGCGCATCCGCTACCCGCAGAGCACGCCCCATGTCACCGGTCCAGACATAGCCGGTGAGGCCATACTGCACGCCGTTGGCGATTTCGACCGCATCGGTCTCGTCGCCGAACGGGATGACGGTGAGGAACGGCCCGAACACCTCTTCCTGCGCCACCCGCATCTTGGAATGTGCAGCCGTAACGAGCGTCGGCTGCACGTAATGTCCGCCGCCGGGACCATCATGCGCTTTGCCGCCAACCGCGATCGTCGCGCCTTCCCGCCGTGCCACGTCGAAATAGGAGCAGACCTTCGCCAGATGTCGTTCATGGATAAGCGGTCCGATCTCGGTTGCGGGATCGAGGGGATGGCCGACCTTCAGCGCCTTGACCCGCGCGGTGAGCTTCTCGACGAATTTTTCCGCGATGCTCTCTTGCACCAGGAGACGGCTTGAGGAGGTGCAGCGCTCGCCGTTCAGCGAGTAGATCATGAACACGACGGCATCGAGCGCGCGCTCGAGATCGGCATCCTCGAACACGATCACCGGATTCTTGCCGCCGAGTTCGAAATGCACGCGCTTCAGCGTCGGCGCGCCCTGGGCCATGATCGCGGACCCGGTCGCGCTCTCGCCGACAAAGCCGATCGCCTTGATCGCGGGATGCTCGGTCAGCGCCTTGCCGGCCTCCTCGCCGAAACCGTGCACGGTGTTGAGCACGCCGTCGGGCACGCCCGCGTGCTTCGCCAGCTTTGCCAGGAGATCGGCCGTCACCGGTGACCATTCCGCGGGCTTGTGCACCACCGTGCAGCCGGCGGCGAGCGCGGGCGTGATCTTCCAGGTCGACAGCATGAACGGCGTGTTCCACGGCGTGATCACGCCGACCGGACCGATCGGCACCCGCGTGGAGATGTTCCAGTGCTCTTCGCTCGGCATGTTGAGGCCGTCTCGCGCCTCGGCGCATTTGTCGGCGAAGAAGCGGAAATTCTCGGCCGCGCGGATCGCGGCTTTCGCCATGAAGCGATGGGCCTGTCCGGTGTCGATGCATTCGAGCACCGCGATATCGTCGGCATGATCCTCGATCGTATCGGCGACGCGATTGAGCAGCTTGCGCCGCATCGAGGCCGACATCTCGCGCCACGACTTGAAGGCGAGGGCGGCCGCGGTCGCTGCGCGATCGATGTCCTCGGCATTGCCGCGCGCCACCGTTGCCAGCACGGCGCCGTCGATCGGCGACTTTGTCTCGAAGGTCTGCCCGGAGATCGATGGCACGACCTTGCCATCGATCATGTGGCCGATTCCCTCCGCCTTCAGCTTCGCCAGCAGCGGCGCGGCGCGGTCGCGGTTGGCCTGGAATAATTCGGCCGATTTCGGCCTCGCTTTATCCATGGACAGTCTCCACCTTCAGCGCATCGTGGATATTGTTGCGCTTCCAGCTCGTCTCCTTGTCGTTGATCTGCATGTCGAACGACAGCGCGAATTTACTGCTCGCGAATACCGGGTCGAGATAAGTCGATAGCGCTCTGAAGATATCTTCTCCCGCCTTCTTGCGGGTTGCGAGATCGCGGCCTTCGCCGAGCCGCAGCACCACGTCGAGAAAGCCGTAAACGTTTCGTCCGTCGGCGATCGCGTAGTGCTCGCATCTGATGGCGCGAACGCGGATGCCGCCGAGCGGGAAGATGCCGGTCTCGACCGCCGCCTTGCGCACGAGTTCGACGACTTCGCCCATGTCGAGGTGGGAATCCAGGTTGGCCGAATATTCGATGGTGAAATGCGGCGTGGCGGATCACTCATGGTGCGCTGGAATGATTAACATGTTAAGTGTATCGGCGTAAATTGATTTGCGCTTTGTTGCGCCGCAAAAGATTGGCGATGGCACGGAAGAAATCATCATTGAACGGTTCGCGGCCGCGCGCGGCGGCAGAGACGAGGCGGCGTGGGCCGATGCGTGAATTTTCCCGCTCGTTGCCGATGTCGCTCTTGCGCGCGCGTGAGGCCGTGATGCGGCAGTTCCGTCCCTCCCTGCGCTATCACGGGCTGACTGAGCAGCAATGGCGCATCCTGCGCGCGCTGACGTCGGTGGAGGCGATCGAGGTCACCGATCTCGCGCGGCTCGCCTTCCTGCTCGGGCCGAGCCTGTCGCGCATCCTGCGTGACCTCGAGGCGCGCGGGCTGATCGAGCGCCGTTCGGCGGAGGCGGACCTGCGGCGCGCCGTGGTGTCGATCTCGCCGAAGGGATTGAAGCTGATCGAAGCGGTCGCGCCGACATCGGAAGCGATCTACGCCGCCATTACAAAACGTTACGGCGCGCGCAAGCTTGCTGAACTGCAGGCCATGCTGGGCGCGCTCGAAGAAAGCCTTGCCGGCTTTTCAGGCGCGGAAGAGGAAATGGCCGAGGTCGATCAGTAAATGCAAAATTTGCATGATGATATGTGCTGGGATGCATAGCTCGCCTTTCCTGCACATCGTTTGAGCACAAAGGAATTGGCAGGTTCGCGGAATTTGCCGGAATAGTCATGATCTCGTCGGCATTAATCCTTCTTGATGCGCGCGGATAACGATGCATCTCCATCGTTAGTCGAAAACACCGCAATATCAATTTACTCCGAGACGGAGAGTCCGTAAGTACGCATGCGGTTCGCGCCCCGTCGGGGATCGCCAACAGCAAGAAGGGCCGACGAAGAAGCCCGGCCTCAGGGAGAAACCAATGAAACTGACGAGACGCGATTTCGCGGCTGGTGTCGTCGCCGGCCTTGCCGCCCCCCACATCATCACGAGCGCGAGAGCGCAGGGCGCCACGATCAAGATCGGCATGTGCGCGCCTGTGACCGGTCCCGCCGCCGAATCCGGCCGCTACGCCATCCAGGGTGCGAAGCTTGCACTCGAAGCCGTCAACAAGGCTGGCGGCATCCTCGGCAAGCAGGCCGAGTTGATCATCGAAGACGATCAGACCACCAATCCCGGCATCGTGCTGGCATTCTCCAAGCTCGCTGCGCAATCCGACATCGTCGGTTTCCTTGGTTCGATCCGGTCGACCCAGGTGCACGCCATGGCGCCCGACGTGCTCAAGCTCGGCAAGCCCGTGATGATCGGGGGAACCGATCCGAACCTCACTCACATGGGCAATCAGTGGCTGTTCCGCTTCCGTCCGAATGACAGCTATTCCGGGCGCGTCATCGCCGAGTATGGGGTCAACACGCTCGGCAAGAAGAAATGGGCCGTGCTGCATTCGACCGACGCGTTCGGCACCGCAGGCGGCAAGGCCCTGACCGCTGCGTTGGAAAAGCTCGGCTGTGCGCCCGTGCTCGACCAGGGTTATGCCAACCAGAGTCAGGACTTCACCCCGGTCGTGCTCGCGATCAAGCAATCCGGCGCAGACATTCTTGGCTCCTACTTCACCTTCGAGAACGATCTCGGCATCTTTGCCCGGCAGTTGCGCCAGCTCGGCGTCAACATTCCCTGGGTCGGTTCGCCCTCGATCGTCAATATCACCGCGCTGAAACTCGCCGGGCCTGCGCTGTACAACACCTATGGTGTCGCGGACTACGCGGAAGATTCCAGCGAAGCCTCCAAGGCGTTCGGCAAGCTCTATCGTGATGCGGTCAAGGTCGCGCCGGATAACCAGAGCTCCTGGCCCTATGACGCGGTCACTGTGCTGTCGGCGGCGATCAACAAAGCCGGCTCGACCGAGCCTGCAAAAATCCGTGAGGCGATCCTGTCGATCAAGAAATTCCCCGGCGCCGAAGGCGAGTATAATTTCGACCAGAACGGCGATGGTTTGCACGGCTACAACATCGTGAAAAACGAGAAGGGCAATATTGTCTTCGACAAGCACATTGAATTCAACGATTGACCACTTTTTCGGCCTCTTCGTTCTCCACGAAGAGGCCGAAAACCTTTCGGCGAATTCCTCAGCTCTCCTCCTAACCGAAGCTTGTCATGGATCTCGTCCTTCAACTGCTGTTTACCGGCATCGGCATCGGCGCCGTCTACGCGCTGGTCGCGCTCGGTTTCGTGCTGATCTTCCGCGCCACCAATGTGGTGAATTTCGCGCAAGGCGAATTCTCCATGGTCGCGGCCTATCTGATGGTGGTGTTCGCCGTCGATCTCGGCTGGCCATACTGGCTGTCATTCCTGATCGCGCTCGGCGGCATGGCGCTGCTCGGCGTCATCTTCAATCTCGGCGTCTATTATCCGCTGCGCCACCGCACGTTCCTGCCGGTCATCATCGCCACCATCGGCGCCTCGATCCTGCTGTCGAATTCGGTGCTGGCGATCTACGGCCCGCAGCCGCAGGTGCTGCAGGGATGGTTCGAGACGCCCGGCATCCAGTTCGGCCCGGTCTATCTCGACAGCCAGTATCTGCTGATCATCGCGGTGACGATCGCGCTCGTGATCTTCAACTATTGGTTCTTCGAGAAGACGCTGCTCGGCAAGAAGCTGCAGGCGACCTCGCAGGACAAGGAAATGGCCTCGCTGCTCGGCATTTCCGTCTCGACCATGATCATGATCACCTTCATCTATTCCGCCGTGCTCGGCGGCTTGGCCGGCATCCTGGTCGCACCGGTGCTGTTCGTCTCGATCCAGATGGGCTCGACGATCGCGCTGAAGGCATTCGCAGCCACCATCATCGGCGGCTTCGGCGACGTCGCCGGCGCCATCATCGGCGGGCTCGCGCTCGGCGTCATCGAGACTTTTGGCGCGGCCTACATCTCGGTTCCCTACAAGGACGGCTTCGCCTTCCTGGTCCTGGTCGCTTTCCTGATCTTCCGGCCGCAGGGCATCTTCGGCGAACGCGTGGCGGAGAAAGCATGAGCGCCCCCAGCGACAACATGCCGATTCCGGCACCCGCCGTCCGCTCGAGACCGCTTCTGCTCCGCCATCTGCCGTACTTCATCGGCGCGGCGATCCTGGTGGCGCTTGCCGCAGGATTGCGGTTCGACGGCTACATCCTCAACATCCTGCTGCAAGCGACGACGTTCTCGATTGCAGTGTTCGGCCTGTCGGTCGTGCTCGGCCTGTGCGGGCAGATCAATCTGGCGCAGGCGGCGTTCTTCGGGCTCGGCGCCTATGCGGTCGGCCTCGGAACGAACGACCTGCATCTCAGCTTCTGGCTGTGCCTTGTCGGTGGCTGCGTGGTCGCGCTGCTTGCCGGCGCGCTCCTGGGGATGTCGACCTTGCGGCTCGGCGGGCATTACCTCGCGATGGTGACGATCTCGTTCCAGCAGATCGTTACGCTTGTCATGATCAACGCGATCTGGCTGACGCATGGCCCCGACGGCGTCTCCAATATCCGCCGTCCCGAACTGTTCCAGACGTCGCAGAGCTATCTCGCCTTCTGCGTCGCCATGCTCGCGATCGTCGGCTATCTGGTCTGGCATCTCTCCGACACCAAGCTCGGCCGCGCAATGCGGGCCGTGCGCGACAACGAACTCGCGGCCGGCGTCAACGGCATCGACGTGTTCCGCACCAAGATCTACGCCTTCGCGCTCTGTGCGCTGCTCGGCGGCCTGGCGGGCGGCCTGTTTGCCGGCGGCTTCGCCTATGTCAGTCCCGATCAATTCTCGTTCGCGGAATCGATCGTGTTCCTGACGATGTCGTTGCTTGGCGGCGTCGCTTCGCCGATCGGCTCGGCGATCGGCACGGGGCTGCTGATCCTGATTCCGGAATGGCTGCGTTTCCTCAAGAGCGTGCCCGGGCTTTATCTGGCCATTTACGGCCTGTTCGTGATCCTGATCATTCGCTTCATGCCAGACGGCATCTGGGGCTTCGTCGCCGATGCCTTCAGCCGCTGGCGCGCGCACATCAAGGCGCCGCCTGTGGCGGCTGCGCTGCAGTTGAAGCCTGCGACCGTCGGCGGCGAGTTCGTGCTTGAGGTGACCGGCCTGTCGAAGCATTTCGGCGGCCTCAAAGCCGTCGATGGCGTCGACATCGCGGTGAGGCGCGGCGGCGTCCACGCGCTGATCGGGCCGAACGGCTCCGGCAAGACCACGACGCTCAACGTGCTCTCCGGCCTCTACGAGGCGACCTCGGGCAAGATCGTGCTCGACGGCACCGACATCACCCACATGCCGCCGCATCAGCGCACGGCCGCGGGACTCGGCCGCACCTTCCAGAACATCCGTCTGTTCCGTTCGATGACGGCGCTCGAGAATGTCGAGATCGGCGCCGAGCGGCCCGGCAACGCGATGATCGGGAAGGGCGAGGACGCGCTGACCGAGCGGGCGATGGAGGCGTTGACCTTCGTCGGCCTCGGCCACCGCGCCAACGAGCTGATCTCGAGCTTCTCCTACGGCCACCAGCGCCTGATCGAGATTGCGCGCGCGCTGGCCGCCAATCCGACGCTGTTGCTGCTCGACGAGCCGGCCGCGGGATTGAATTCGACCGAGAAGCTCGAACTGCATGAACTGCTCAAGCGCATCGCGGCGCAGGGCCTCACCATCCTCATCATCGATCACGACATGACGCTCGTCTCCGAAGCCGCCCAGCACATCACCGTGCTCAATTTCGGTCGCCGCATCGCGGACGGCGAATCCATGGCGGTGCTGCGCCATCCCGATGTCGTCTCCGCCTATCTCGGGAGCGAATGATGCCGCTGCTCGAAATCCGCAATCTCGTGGTCCGCTACGGCGAGATCGAAGCGCTGCGCGGCGTCACCATCGCCGTCGAGGCGGGGCAGGTGGTGACTTTGCTCGGCGCCAACGGCGCCGGCAAGTCCACCACGCTCCGCGCCATCTCGGGGCTCGCCAAGCCCACGTCCGGCGAAATCCTGTTCGACGGCGAGTCGATCGCCGGCCTTGGGCCGGAAGCGATCGTCCGGCTCGGCATCTCGCATGTGCCGGAGGGCAGGCGGGTGTTCCCGGGCCTCACGGTCAAGGAAAACATCATGCTCGGCGCGTCGAACCGGAAGGCTTCGTCCGCGCAGATCTCGCGCGAGGCGGATGCGATGTTCGACCTGTTCCCGGACATTCGCGCCTTCGCCGATGCGCTGGGCTGGACGCTGTCCGGTGGCCAGTTGCAGATGGTCGCCGTTGCCCGTGGGTTGATGGCGAAGCCGCGGCTGCTCTTGCTGGACGAGCCTTCGTTGGGACTGGCGCCCGTCATCGTGCAGGCGGTGTTCCGCATCATTTCGCAGATCAGGAAAGACACCACGGTCTTGCTTGTTGAGCAAAATGCGCGCATGGGACTTTCGGTCGCCGATCACGGCTTCGTCCTGGAAACGGGGCGGATCGTGCTCGGCGGCAAGCCCGACGAATTGTGGGGCAATGAGGCCATCGCCGCGGCCTATCTCGGCGGTCACGCCAAGGCCAGCGCATAAGAAGCATGATCCGGAGGTGCCGGTTTCCCGGAAGGATCATGCTCCAAACCAAGGAGCGAGTGACATATCCATGGTGACGATCAAGGTCGATAATCTCATCAATTTTGTCGCTGAAGTCTTTATCCCACGCCGAATCCTCGCCCGAAGAAGCCCGTCGCATTGCAACATATTTGACGACCGCCAATCTCACCGGGCACGACAGCCACGGCGTGATCCGCGTACCCGTCTATATCCGCTGGAAGAAGATGGGCTCCGTGGTTCCGAACCAGACCGCCGAGGTCGTGGTTGATACGCCTTCGCTGGCGGTCGTCGACGGCAAGTTCGGTTACGGGCAGACGGTTGCGCCGGTCGCCGTCAGGATCGGCATCGAAAAGTGCAAGAAGGCAGGACTTGCCGCGGTTGCGCTGCGCAATGCCGGCCATATCGGCCGCGTCGGCGATTGGGCGGAGATGGCCGCCGCCGAAGGGCTGGTGTCGGTGCATTTCGTCAATGCCGCGGGTTCGCTCCTGGTTGCGCCGTTCGGCGGCGTCGAGAAACGGCTGTCGACCGCGCCCTATTGCGTCGGCATTCCGCGCGAAGGCCAGGACCCGATCGTGCTCGATTTCGCCACCTCGATCGTCGCCGAGGGCAAGGTGCTGGTCGCAAGCCGCGGCGGCAAGAAACTGCCTGTTGGCGCGCTGGTCGATTCCGACGGTACCTTGAGTGAAGATCCGCACGTGCTGTATGGGCCATACACGCCGGACGGGCCGCGCGATCACACCAAGGGCACCGGCGCGATCCGTGCGTTCGGCGAGCACAAGGGCTCAGGCCTGGCATTCATCTGCGAACTGCTCGGCGGCGCGCTGACCGGAACGGGCGCGACCGCGCCGGACCGCCGGTTCGCCAACGGCATGCTGGCCTTCTACATCGATCCCAAGGTGGTCGATTCCGCCAATTTCTTCGACGGCGAAATCTCGCGCTATGTTGACTTCATCCGCGAGACCAAGCCGATTGCCGGTACCGATAACGTGCTGATCCCGGGCGATCCCGAAAGAAAGACCCGCGCCGAGCGCACCAGGAACGGCATCCCCTTGCCTGACGACACCTGGGCGGCGATAGTGAACACCGCGCGCGAAGTCGGCGTCAGCGAAGTCAGCATCCAGCGGGCAACAGGCTAACGAGCACCCATCATCGCGAACGGAGTGAGGCAATCCATGTCGTCACAAGCGAAGTATGGATTGCTTCGTCGCTATCGCTCCTCGCAATGACGGCATGGCCATGACGGTGAGAACAAGGGAAGGACGGCAAAGTGGCAAATAACAAGGTCAAGCAAATCTGGGCGTCGGGCAAGGCCGTGGTGAACGCGTGGCTGGCGATCCCGTCGGGCTTTTCGGCCGAAGTGATCGCGCAATGCGGTTTCGACAGCGTCACCGTCGACATGCAGCACGGCGTGCAGGATTATCTCTCGATGGTGCAATGCTTCCAGGCGATGAACGGCCACCCGGTGACGCCGATGGTGCGCGTGCCCTGGAACGAGCCCGGGATCATCGGCAAGGTGCTCGACGGCGGCGCCTATGGCGTGATCTGCCCGATGGTCAACACGCCCGAGGAAGCCAAGAACCTCGTCTCTTATGCGAAGTATCCGCCGAAGGGCACGCGCTCCAACGGCCCGATCCGCTCCGGCATGTATGGCTCGGCCGGCACCTATCAGCAGACCGCCAATGATGAGATCGTGCTGTTGCCGATGATGGAAACCAGGATCGCGGTCGAGAACATGGAAGCGATCCTCGACGTCGAGGGCATCGACGGCGTCTATATCGGTCCGTCCGACCTCGGCTTCTCCTACGGCCTGGTGCCGAAGCTCGATCGCGACGAGCCGGAGATCCTCAAAATCTACGAGAAGATCGTCAAGGAATGCGGCAAGCGCGGCCTCAACCCCGGCATCCACTGCAGCGGCGCCGAAGGCGCGGTCCGTGCGATCAACATGGGCTTCAAGCTCGTCACGCTCTCGAACGAGAGCGGCTTAATGATGACCTACGCCAAAATGCAGGTGAACCAGACCCGCAAAGAGTCTGGCGGAAAAGCGTGAGAAGCGAATAGCGAGTAGGGAATGGCGAATAGGGATAGCGAGCGCAGCAATCCTATTCGCTACTCGCCATTCGCTATTCGCCCCTCGCAGCCATTCGCCCCAAAGGAGACCCCCATGGCCCCGGCACCCGTGATCCGCCTGCATCCCGATGACAGCGTGCTGATCGCGCGCGCCAGCCTGCCGCCGGGGCTTGAGGTCGCCAACGGCGTCACCACGGTTGACCGCATTCCGGCCGGCCACAAGGTCGCGATCAAGCCGATCGCGGAGGGCGAGCCGATCAAGCGCTATGGCCAGATCATCGGCTTTGCCACAGCGCCGATCGCGCCGGGCCAGCATGTCCACACCCAGAATTGCGGCATGGGCGATTTCGCTAAGGACTATGCCTATGGCGTCGACGTCAAGCCGGTGCCGAATTTCGATCTGCCGGCCACCTTCGACGGCATCCGCCGTCCCGACGGACGCGTCGCGACGCGCAACTATATCGGCATCCTCACCTCCGTGAATTGCAGCGCCCATGTGGCGGGCCTCGTCGCCGACGTCTTCAAGAAGAATCCGTTCACCGGCGAAAATCCGCTCGCCGATTTTCCGAATGTCGACGGCGTCGTCGCGCTGACCCACAAGACCGGCTGCGGTATGACGCAGGACGAGCCATTGGCGCTGCTTCGCCGCACGCTCGGCGGCTATGCGCGGCACGCGAATTTCTCTGCGGTGATCGTGCTCGGCCTCGGCTGCGAAGTGAACCAGATCGGCGGCCTGATGCAGGAGCAGAAGCTCGCCGGCCGCCTGCGCGCGATGGACATCCAGGAAGTCGGCGGCACCCGCAAGACCGTGGAAGCCGGCGTCGCCTTCGTGCGCGAAGCACTCGCCGACGCCAACAAGGTCAAGCGCGAGAAGGTCGCGGCGAGCGAGCTCACGGTGGCGCTGCAATGCGGCGGCTCCGACGGCTATTCCGGCGTCTCCGCCAATCCCGCGCTCGGCGCCGCCAGCGATCTCCTCGTGCGGCACGGCGGCACCGTGATCTTGTCCGAGACTCCGGAGACCTATGGCGCCGAGCATCTGCTGACACGCCGCGCCGTCAGCCGCGAGGTCGGCGAGAAGCTGGTCGGCCTGATGCGCTGGTGGGAAGAATACACGCAGCGCGAAGGCGCCGAGATGAACGCCAATCCGAGCCCCGGCAACAAGGCCGGCGGCCTCACCACGATCCTCGAGAAATCGCTTGGCGCGATGGCGAAGGCCGGCAGCACCAATCTCGTTGACGTGCTGCACTACGCCGAGCCGGTGACCAAGCGCGGCTTCGTGTTCATGGACACGCCCGGCTACGATCCGGTTGCGGCGACCGGGCAGGTCGCGGGTGGCGCCAATCTGGTCTGCTTCACCACGGGACGCGGCAGCGTGTTCGGCTGCAAGCCCGCGCCCTCGATCAAGCTCGCCACCAACACACCCATGTACAAGCGCATGGAAGACGACATGGACGTCAATTGCGGCACCATCCTCGACGGCGAGGAGAGCGTGCAGGAATGCGGCCAGCGCATTTTTGATCTCATGCTGAAGACGGCATCCGGCCAGCCCACCAAGAGCGAGAGCTTCGATTTCGGCGGCGCCGAGTTCGCGCCGTGGGTGCTCGGCGCGACGATGTGAGAAGGCGAATGGTGAGTGGCGAGTAGCGAATAGGGCCGTTCCGTTCTATTTGCCACTCGCTATTCGCCACTCGCCCGCCTGCTAGGCAGGCGTGCCCGTTGTTAGTGCTTGCCGTCGGCCGGAACCAGTGTTCTGCTCAAAAAAGCTGCTGGAGTCCGCCATCCGTGTCGATCTTCGTCGCACTGCATCACGTCACGCATTACAAGTACGACCGACCGATCGACCTCGGGCCCCAGACCGTTCGCCTGCGTCCGGCGCCGCATACGCGCACGCCGATCCTGAGCTATTCGCTCAAGGTCACGCCAGCCAATCATTTCGTGAACTGGCAGCAGGACCCTCAGGGCAACTGGCTGGCGCGCCTGGTGTTTCCGGAGAAGGCAACCGAGCTCAAGATCGAAGTCGATTTCACGGCGCAGATGACCGTGATCAATCCGTTCGACTTCTTCGTCGAGTCATACGCCACCTCCTATCCGTTCCAATACACGAGCGATCTCAAGAACGAGCTCGCGCCTTATCTCGCAACCATCGAGCCGGGCCCGCTGTTTGCCGACTATCTGAAAGAGATTCCGCGCGAGGCAGACGGCACCGTCAATTTCCTGGTCGACCTCAACGCAAAGCTGCGCGAGAAAATCCGCTACGTCATCCGCATGGAGCCCGGCGTGCAGACGCCGGAGCAGACGCTGGCCGCCGGCGCGGGCTCCTGCCGTGACTCGGCATGGCTGTTGATCCAAATTCTGCGCCATCTCGGTTTCGCCGCACGCTTCGTCTCCGGCTATCTGATCCAGCTTCGTCCCGATATCGATCCGGTCGAGGGCCCGCGCGAGGTCGATAACGACTTCACCGACCTGCATGCCTGGGCCGAAGTCTATTTGCCCGGTGCGGGGTGGATCGGCTTCGACGTCACCTCGGGCATGCTGACGGGCGAGGGGCACATCCCCGTTGCAGCCACGCCGCACTACCGCTCGGCAGCGCCGATCTCCGGCACTGCCGGCTTCGCCAATGTCGATTTTGCCTTCGAGATGAGCGTCAAGCGCATCCGCGAGGCGCCGCGGATCACGCGTCCGTTCTCGGATGAATCCTGGGCGCGGCTCGACGCGCTCGGCGAGCAGGTCGACGCCGATTTGAAGACGGAAGACGTGCGGCTCACCATGGGCGGCGAGCCGACCTTCGTGTCGGTCGATGATCTCGAAGCGCCGGAATGGAACATCGCCGCCGTCGGTCCGACCAAGCGTGCGCTCGCCGATGATCTGATCCGCCGCCTGCGCGATCGTTTTGCGCCCGGCGGTTTACTGCACTACGGCCAGGGCAAATGGTATCCGGGCGAAAGCCTGCCGCGCTGGGCCTTCGGCCTCTACTGGCGCAAGGACGGCGTGCCGATCTGGAAGAATGCCGATCTGATCGCGAAGATCGAAAACCCGTACAAGGCAGAGATCAAAGACGCCGAGCGCTTCGCCGTGACCATGGCGCAGAAGCTCGAGCTGGCGGCCGACTACGTCATGCCGGCCTTCGAGGATCCCGCCTACTGGCTCCAGCGCGAAGCCGCGCTTCCGGCCAATGTCAGCCCTGAGAATTCCAAACTATCCGATCCGGAAGAGCGCTCGCGTCTCGCGCGGGTGTTCGACCACGGGCTGACGACGCCGAAGGGCTATGTGCTGCCGATCCAACGCTTCACCCCACTTGCCGGCCGCGTTCCCGCCCGCTGGCGTAGCGAGCACTGGAAGATCCGGCGCAGCCACCTGTTCCTGTCGCCGGGCGATTCTCCGCTGGGACTGCGGTTGCCGATCTCCTCGCTCGAATACGTCCCGCCGGAAGATTATCCCTACATCATCGAGACCGATCCGATGGCGCCGCGCAGCGGCCTGCCGGATTTCGACGAGGAATTGAAGCGGCTGCTTGAGGACCTCCCAGAGCCGCCGCCGGTGCGCACGGCGATGTCGATCGAAATCCGGGACGGCACCTTGTGCGCCTTCATGCCGCCGGTCGAGAAGGCCGAAGACTATCTCGAACTGGTGGCGGCGATCGAGGCGACAGCCGAAGACTTGCAGATGCCTGTGCATGTCGAGGGCTATGCGCCACCGTTCGATCCCCGCATCGAGGTCATCAAGGTCACGCCCGATCCCGGCGTGATCGAGATCAACATCCAGCCGGCGCAAAGCTGGCGCGAGGCGGTCGATATCACTTTCGGCCTCTACGAGGACGCCGCGAAAGTGCGCCTCGGCGCCAACCGTTTCCTGATCGATGGTCGCCACACCGGCACCGGCGGCGGCAACCACGTTGTGGTCGGCGGCAGCAATCCGCAGGATTCGCCGTTCCTGCGCCGTCCCGATCTGTTGAAGAGCCTCGTGCTGTATTGGCAACGGCATCCGTCGCTGTCCTATCTGTTCTCCGGCATGTTCATCGGCCCGACCAGCCAGGCGCCGCGGATCGATGAAGCGCGCCATGACGGGCTCTATGAACTCGAGATCGCGCTCGCCCATGTGCCGCCTGCGGGCGTCGAAGCGCCGCTGTGGCTGGCGGACCGACTGTTCCGGCACATCCTGGTCGATATCACCGGCAATACCCATCGCGCCGAAATCTGTATCGACAAGCTCTACTCGCCCGATGGCCCGACCGGCCGGCTCGGCCTGGTCGAATTCCGCGCGCTCGAAATGCCGCCCGATCCCAGGATGTCGCTGGCGCAGCAGCTCCTGATCCGCGCGCTGATCGCAAAATTCTGGCGCGAGCCGCAGCAGGGCAAGTTCGTGCGCTGGGGTACGACGCTGCATGACCGCTTCATGCTGCCGCATTTCCTCTGGGAAGACTTTTTGGACGTGCTCGCCGACCTCAGGCTGTCCGGCTACGATTTCTCGCCGGAGTGGTACACGGCGCAGCTCGAATTCCGTTTCCCGATGTTCGGCCATGTCCACCATGGCGGCGTTGCGCTGGAACTGCGGCAAGCGCTCGAGCCATGGCATGTGCTGGGCGAGGAGGGATCTGCCGGCGGCACGGTCCGCTATGTCGATTCTTCGGTTGAGCGGCTCCAGGTCAAGGCATCAAGCTTTGTCGAGGGCCGCCACGTCATCACCTGCAATGGCAGGCGGATGCCGATGACGGGGACCGGACGTTCGGGGGAGGCGGTCGCGGGCGTCCGCTTCAAGGCCTGGCAGCCGGCTTCCGGCCTGCATCCGACCATCCCGGTGCATGCGCCACTGACCTTTGACCTGATCGACACCTGGAACGGCCGCTCGCTCGGCGGCTGCGTCTACCATGTCGCCCATCCCGGCGGCCGCAACTACGAGACCAAGCCGGTCAATTCCTACGAGGCCGAGGCGCGGCGGCTGGCCCGCTTCCAGGACCACGGCCATACCCCCGGCAGGATCGAGCCGCCGCCGGAAGAACGCACAATTGAATTCCCGCTGACCCTCGACTTGCGGACGCCGCTCCTGCATTGATACGCATCTCGTTTCGGGAAGCGGAATGGCGACCGGCCAGGAACACAGCCAGGAGAACAAGGCCCGCCCGGGCCAGCGCCGCATGGCGCAGTGGTCGCGCGACTATGCGCGGCTGCCCGGCATTCCCGATGAATATATCGGCCCGGACGGCACCCCGCGCCCGGTCTGGACCCGCTTCTTCGATGCGTTTTCCGCCCTATCGCCGGCGGAGATCGAGCGTCGCTTCGCCGCCGCCGACCGGCATTTGCGCGACGCCGGCGTCACCTATCGTGCGCCCGGCGAGACTTCCGACCGGCTGTGGCCGCTGAGCCACCTGCCGCTGATCATCGATGACGCCGACTGGCAGCAGCTTGTTTCCGGCATCACGCAGCGCGCGCAACTGCTCGAAATGATCCTGCGCGACATCTATGGCGATGGTCGCCTTGTCACTGATGGCGCGATCCCCGCCGCCGCGATCGCCGGCAGCAGCGAATATCTGCGCGCCGTCAGCGGCATCAAGCCGCCGGGCGGGCGCTACCTCCACCTTTATGCCGCCGATGTCGGCCGCGGCCCTGACGGCCGCTGGTGGGTGCTCGGCGATCGCACGCAGGCGCCCTCGGGCGCGGGCTACGCGCTGGAAAACCGCCTGGTGCTCTCGCGCGCGTTCGCCGGCCTCTACAAGTCGATGAATGTCGAGCGCGTTGCGCCGTTCTTCGAAGCGTTCCGCGACGCCTTACGCGCCAGCGCCGACCGCGACGAGCCGCGCATTGGTCTGTTGACCCCGGGCTCGTTCAACGAGACCTATTTCGAGCACGCGACGCTGGCGCGCTATCTCGGCTTCCTGCTGGTCGAAGGCGACGATCTCGCCGTCAGCGGCGACCGCGTCCACATTCGCACAGTTGCCGGGCTGAAGCGGCTCGACGTGCTGCTGCGCCGGGTCGATTCCAATTGGCTCGATCCGCTGGAGCTCAACGCCTCCTCGCATCTCGGCGTGCCCGGCCTGATCGAGGTGCTGCGCAAGAGCGGTGTCGTCATCGCCAACATGCCCGGTTCGGGCGTGCTGGAAGCGCGGGCGCTGCTCGGCTTCCTGCCGAGCCTGTGCCGACGGCTGCTCGGCGAAGAACTGGAAATGCCGCATATCGCGACCTGGTGGTGCGGTCAGAAGGCCGCGCGCGAACAGGTATTGTCGCGGCTCGATGATTTCGCGATCGAAAGCGCCTATGGCCGGGGTGTCCCGGGCTTTGCCAGCCATGGTCCCGTGCTCGCGGGCGAGTTGTCGCCGAGCGAACGCGAGCGGCTGAAGATTGCCATCACCGAGCGTGGCATCGACTTTGTCGGCCAGGAATTGGTGCGGCTGTCGACCACGCCGGTGTGGGAGAACGGCCAGCTCACGCCGCGCCCCTTTGTGCTGCGCGTTTTCGCCGCGGCCACGCCGCACGGCTGGACGATCCTGCCCGGCGGCTTCTGCCGAATCGCCGAACAGGCGGATGCCCGCGCGGTGTCGATGGGCGACGGCGCACGCGCCGCGGATGTCTGGGTGGTGTCGGAAAAAGCAGTCTCGACCGCGAGCCTGTTGCCCGCCGGCGATACCGTGCGCATCCGCCGCATCGCCGGCGTGTTGCCGAGCCGCGCCGCCGACAATCTGTTCTGGCTCGGCCGCTATCTCGAACGTGCCGAAGCGACGCTGCGATTGATCCGCGCGCTCGGCTCGCCGATGCGCGATCCCGCGAGGTCGAATGCGAGCGGCGCGTCCAACCTGCATTCGGTCGAGCGCATCCAGCGCATGCTGGTGGCCTGGGGCGCGACCTCGCAGACGGCGCGGGCGAACCCGGCCAAGGTCGTCGCCGAAGCGTTGCAGAGCGAGGAACGTTTCGGTTCGGCGCTCTCGCTGGTGCGCTCGGCACAGCGCACCGCCACCTCGCTGCGCGAGAGGCTGTCGCCGGACGCGTGGCAGGTCATCACCGAGATAGTGGACCGGCTCGGCGAGGAGGTCGAGGATGACGATGGCGTCATCAGCGCGGCCGAATTGACGCTGCAGGAGCTGGCGAGCTTTGCGGGACTTGCGCAGGAGAACATGAACCGCGCCGCGGGCTGGCGCTTTCTTGACATGGGCCGCCGCGCCGAGCGCGCCATCAACACCACCCGCTTCGCGCGGCAGTTCGCTTTTGACGAGGCTGGTGATGAAGATCTCGACATCCTGCTGACGCTCGTCGATTGCCAGATCACCTATCGTTCCCGCTATCTGGTGACGCCTATCCTTGCGCCGGTGCGCGATCTCGCGGTGCTCGACCCTTACAACCCGCGCTCGGTCGCGTTCCAGGTCGAAAGCCTCAACGAACACATCGCGGCACTGCCGAGCCTGAAGGAATACGGGATGATCGAGCGCCCGCAGCGGCTCGCGGTTGCGCTGCAGGCGATGCTGGCGACGGCGGAAGCGGAAACTCTTGATGTCAAGACGTTGTTCTCGCTGGAGCAGGACCTGCTCAATCTCGCCGACGCTATCGGGCTGCATTATTTCCCGCACGGGCCCAATGCGAGCCGGCCGGAGAAGCTAACAGGCCTCGCGTGATCTACGATATCAGGCACGTCACGACCTACTCCTACGAAAGCCCCGTGAGTTTCGCGCGATGCTCGCTACGGCTGGAGCCGCAAAGCGGCGACGGGCAGGAGCTGATCTCCCACAGCGTCGAGATCAGGCCGCGGCCAGCAGAGCGCACGGCGCGGCGCGACTTCTTCGGCACCTTGACCGAAAGCGTCCTGATCGAGACCGCGCACCGTAATCTGCGCGTCGACTCGCGCTCGCGCGTCGCGGTCTCGCGCCATGCGCCCGGCCGCAGCTCGCCGAGCCCGCCCTGGGAGAGCGTGCGCGACGTTGCGTTCGAGGCGACGAGTCTCGGACCATCATCGCCGGTCGGCTATGTCTTCGCGAGCGCGCTGGTGCCGGTGCTCGGGCCGCTTACGGCCTACGCGTCCGCAAGCTTTCCGCGAGGAGGCGGCATCCTTGCCGGTGCCGCCGACCTGATGCGCCGCATCCGCAGCGACTTCAGGTACGATTCCAAGGCCACCGTGATCTCGACGCCGCTAACGGAAGTGTTCGAGAAACGCCACGGCGTCTGCCAGGACTTTGCCCATGTGATGATCGCAGGGCTCCGCGGCCTCGGCCTGCCGGCCGCCTATGTCAGCGGCTATTTGCGCACCATCCCGCCGCCGGGACAGCCGCGCTTGCAAGGGGCTGACGCGACCCACGCCTGGGTCTCAGTGTGGTGCGGCGCCGAGCTCGGATGGATCGGTTTCGATCCGACCAACGATCTCCTGGTCGAGAACGATCACATTATCCTCGCGGTGGGCCGCGATTTCTCCGACGTCTCGCCGGTCGACGGCATCATCGTCGGCTCGCGCAAGCAGAAGCTGAACGTCGCCGTCGACGTGCTGCTGGTGGAGTGACGCCGTCGCGCACATCCTGCCGTAGCCCGGGTGAAGCGTCAGCGTAACCCGGGTCCGCGCCAGATGTTGATCCGCTTGTCCCGGGTTGCGCTGCGCTCCACCCGGGCTACGGATTTACTGCCGATGGCTCAGCGAAATGCGGCGGCGGACGGCGGCAGTCCGCCCGCGCGCTTGCCGCGCAGCGTCTCGGACGGGTACTCGCCGAACAGGTTTCTGTAATATTGGGCGAACCGTCCGAGTTCGATGAAGCCCTGCTGCATCGCGATTTCGCCGACGGTGACCTCTCCGGGCACGCTTTCCCTCAGCATGGAATGGATGGCGCAAAGGCGTTTGTGGCGTAGGAATGTTACGGGGCCGATGCCGAACACTTCCTGAAAGGCACGGTGAAGTCCGCGCCGCGACAGGCTGAATTCGGCGCAGATTTCGGAGATATGTACCGGCCTCGGGCCCACTCTATCGAGATAGTCCTCGACGCGGCGAACGAGCTTCATCGCCGATGGCAGATGGCCGCGGTCATCGGGCGGCAGCGAATTGACGATCGTACCCGTCATGCAGTCGACGATGGCGCGCTTCCAGAATTCCGCCGCATCGTCCGAAAGCACCGACTCGTGTCGTGCGAGACCTGAAATGATCTGGGGCAGGCGGCGGGCTGCGACCATGCCGATCGCATCGTCTGTGCGATAGTAACTCTTTTCCAGCCAATGGGCGGGATCGCTGAGCCGCGCGTCGCCGCCGAACACGGAGCCGAGATGAGCGAGATCGAGCCGGACCGCTGCATAAGTGGACGCGCCGTGGAAGATCCCATCATGCTCGACCAGCGGCGGGATCACCAGGACGTCGGACGGACGCATGTCGAACGACCAGTGCGTGACACGATCTTCGGCATCCAGCAGCATGCCGACGATCAGCCGGTCATCGGTCGAAATACGCTGCGTGCGCAGGCCGAGACTGAACGAGCCGATGCTCAGCGAGAAATCCCCGATGCCGACATGAGACAGGGTCCCGCGCAGCCTGCCACGTCCGATCTGCATGACGTCGACATGGCTGCCCTTGACGCCCTGATGCATGCCCTCGAAGCCATCGAGGTTGGAGATGTTGACCGAAAGACGTTGCGCCATCTTCGCCTCCCCCACGCACGGTGGGGCAGTGCCGGTCCCGACAACAAGTCGGGGACGGTGAAGTTCCTGCCACACCATGACACCGATTTGTTGCAGCGATTCGGGTTTCGTGATGGCGCGCGTGCGGCAGCAATTGTCCCTGAATTTTCGTCAAAGCCTTCGCAACTCCCCGAGGGATCGACCACATCCGGTGCATTCGCGCGACGGCTGTGAGCAAGCTTGCCGAAAATTGGCACACTCTGCACATCACAGGCCTGCGGAGTTGGTCTATCGTTCGGTCCTCAACCGGAGCAGGCACGTGATCAGGTCGTATTGGACCGCGTCACGCGCCGCGGGAGTGGCTGCGCTTATTGCAGCCTGCGCACACGGCAAGATAGAGGGGCTAACCTGTTGTTGCCGCTGGGCTGGCGGCGCTTGAACCGGAAGGGGCGCGACACCGCGCAAAGTTGGCGCCATGTTTCGGGCAGAAACCGAGTGCAGCAGCTATCAGCCGGATGATATCAGGACCGAGGACATGGTCTGGATTCCTGGCGGCGCGTTCCGGATGGGATCGGACCATCACTACCCCGAAGAAGCGCCAGCGCATCGCGTGACGGTCGACGGTTTCTGGATCGACCGAACACCCGTCACCAATTGGCAGTTCCGCGAGTTCGTCCTCGCCACCGGCCACATCACCGCGGCGGAGATCCCGCCCAGTCCCGCGAACGATCCGGACGCGCCGCCGGACATGCGCCAAGCCGGCTCGCTCGTCTTCACCGCGCCGCGGCGGGTGCGCGATTTGCGCGACACAAGCCAGTGGTGGACGTTCACGCCCGGCGCCAACTGGCGCCATCCATATGGCCCCGAGACCCACATCAATGTGCTCGGCAGTCATCCGGTCGTGCACATCACTTACGCTGACGCATTGGCTTACGCGAAATGGGTCGGAAAGGAATTGCCGACGGAAGCGGAGTGGGAATTCGCTGCGCGCGGCGGGCTCGAGGATGAGGAATACGCCTGGGGCAACGCCTTGATGCCCGGCGGCGTCCACATGGCCAATACCTGGCAGGGCAATTTCCCGGTCCAGAATCTCTGCGAGGACGGCTATGACCGCACCTCGCCGGTGACGGCGTTCCCGCCGAACGGCTATGGCGTCTCCGACATGATCGGCAACGTCTGGGAGTGGACGACCGATTGGTGGTCGGCACGCCACGAGGCCGACGCGCAGCACGGCGTCCCGCATAATCCCGTCGGCGGCCGCAAGGAGGCCAGCTACGATCCGGCGCGACCGCGGGCTCGCATTCCACGCAAGGTGCTCAAGGGCGGTTCGCATCTCTCTGCGCCGAACTACAGCCGCCGCTATCGTCCCGCCGCGCGGCACGCGGAGGCGGTTGATGCCTCGACGAGCCATGTCGGCTTCCGGTGCGTGTTGCGCTCACCCGTTTCTCCATCTCGCCACCATTCATGATGCGCGGTCATCCTGCTGGTTGCACACCGCTGAACGTGCTACCGAGCTAGGAAAGCGTCATTGAATCGGTTCCGATGATGGGAACAAGTCTGTGCTTCCGGCAATTAGCCCACTCGGCAGCAGGGGAGGCGTGGTGTCGAATACTGCGAATGCGAGGCCGGGGGGCGAACCAGCGGCCGTCATGTTGTTCCCGCAGCCGGCGCTGCAACTGGTCTATGACACAGCGCCGATCGGGCTCGCATGCCTGTCTCCAGACTGCCGGTATCTGCAGATCAATCAACGTCTTACCGAGATATGCGGATTGTCCGTCGAGTACCATCTCGGACGCTCCGTCAGGGATTGCGTGCCGGCGCTGGCCGACTCGGTCGAGCAGATCGTGCGGTCGATCATGGAGACCGGCGAACCGGTGATCGGCGTTGAAGTCGCCGGTCAACGGGCCGATCGGGTCGATGAGCGTTTCTGGGTAACGTATTGGCACCCGTTGCGCGCCCCAAGCGGCCAGATCGTTGCCATCAATGTCGCGGCGGAGGAGATCACCGAACGGAAGCGCAGCGAGCAGGCGCTTCGCCAGGCCCGCGATGCTGCCGAGGCCGCGCTGCAAGATCTGCGTGAGGCCCAGGCGTCGCTGGTTGAAGCCGAGAAGCTTGCCGCGCTTGGTCGGATGGTCGCGGGCGTTGCCCATGAGGTCAACAATCCCGTCGGCATCAGCCTGACGGTTGCCTCGTCACTTCAGCGCAGGACCGAGCGCTTTGCGGCCGAAGCCGCGCGCGGCGGGCTCCGCCGGTCGACGCTGACCGAGTTCGTCGCCGCGATCAACGATGCATCGAACCAACTCGTGACGAACCTCAATCGCGCGGCCGAACTGGTGAGCGCGTTCAAGCAGGTCGCAGCCGACGACGATCAATCCGAGCGGCGAGAATTTGATGTTGGCGAATTGACCGGACGGATCCTCCTCAACCTGCGTCCCGAGTTTCAGGAGCGCGGCATCACGTTGAATGGATGGTGTGAGCCAAATCTTCGGATGAACAGCTATCCTGGCCCTTATGGTCAGGTCCTGACCAATCTGGCGTTCAATGTCATCGCGCACGCGTTTCCGGACGACCGCCGCGGTGCCGTCGACCTGACCGTGCGCGGCGCAGGGCCCGATCATATCGAGGTGGTGTTTGCCGACAACGGTTCAGGGATGAGTGCCGAGACCAGGCGTCGGGCGTTCGATCCCTTCTTCACGACCCGCCGCCATGAAGGCGCGACCGGTCTCGGTCTGCATATCGTCCACAACATCGTAACCGAGCGCCTGGGAGGGCGCATCAGGCTGGATAGCGAGCCCGGCAGCGGCACGCGCGTTCAACTGCTGTTGCCCAGGATCGTGGGCGAGCAGAGCGCGCACCGAAGCGCGGACTGATCACGCGCTCTTCCGCGCGCCCTCAATCGGATCGGCGCGCAAATTACCGAAAAACTTCTCGACCTCGCGCGATAGCGTCTCCGCCGTCGCAGTCAATTCGCCGGACGCGGCAAGCACGGATTCCGCGGCGACGGATGTCTTGCCCATCGCGTCGCTGAGTGAGCCGATATTGACCACCAGCGTGTCATTGCCTTGCGCGGCCGCCTGCGCATTGATCGAGATCTCGCGCGTCGCGGCATCCTGCTCGCCGACTGCGCTTGCGATATTCGATGTCACCACGTTGATCTCGCGCACGGCGTTGCCGATCTCGCGCACTGCTTCGACCGAATTGCGCGTCGAGGCCTGGATCGTGCCGATATTCTCGCCGATGTCGACGGTGGCTTTCGCGGTCTGCTCCGCCAGCGCCTTGACCTCATGGGCGACGACCGCAAAGCCGCGGCCGGCGTCACCGGCGCGCGCGGCCTCGATGGTGGCGTTGAGCGCGAGCAGGTTGGTCTGCTCGGCGATGGCCCGGATCAGCGTGAGCACGCCGTCGATGCGCTGGGTCGCGGCGGCAAGCCCTTCGATCTCGGCGACCGACCTGTCGGTGCGCTGGCCGGCCTCTTCGACCGCGCCGGCGGACTGGCGGATCTGGCGGCCGATCTCCTGCACCGAGGCCGAGAGTTCTTCGGCCGCGCTGGCGACGGCGGAGACATTATCGGCGGCCTGCGTGGTGGCGCCGGCGGCCGTCACCGCGCGATCGCTGGCATCGGATGCCACGCTGGCAATGGCCTGCGCGGTATCGCGCATCGAGGCCGCATTGTCGTTGACCGCGCGCAGCACCGCGCCGATCGCCTCGCGGAATGCTTCCACCGAGGCTTCGATGTGCCTGGTGCGCTCGTCGCGTGCCTTCGATTCCTGCAGCACCTGTGAATTGAGGTTGCGGTTGCGCTGCATCGCCTCCCGGAAGATCTCGATTGCGCGCGCCAGCGCGCCGATCTCGTCGCCGCGCCCAGTGTGAGGAACCGCGACGTTCTCCTCGCCTTCCGCGACCTGCCTGATCGTGGTGGTGATCGCGGACAGCGGGCGGGCGACCGAGCGCGAGATGATCAGCACGCCGAGCACCACCAGAACCAGCGCCAGGCCGCCGAGGCCGGTCAGGACGAGCGCCAGGGTGCGGTTGGTGTCGGTCTCCTGCGCCAGCTTCTTGCTGCGCTCGGCATAGACCTTCGACAGCGCCTCCAGATCCTTGTTCAGCGCCGTGCGCACGTCGCGATTGGCGTCGTTGTCACCCCATTCGCGGCCCGCGGCGGCGCCGATCTCGACGCCGCGGCGCACGAGCTCCTTGCGGAAATCAACGAACTGCTCGATGCGCTTCTTGAATTTGGCGAACTGCTCGGCATCGTCGGCCCGGACGATCTGCTCCCAGTTCTTGACCACGGCGAGGATGCGCTCGTTGAACTTGAGCAGCCCATCGCCGTATTTCTTCACCGTGGCCGGATCCGTCGACATGTAGATGCCGCGGGATTCCATCACCACCGCATAGACGAGCGAATTGACCCGCTCGACGTTCAGCGCCGCGTGGCTTGCCGTCTCCACAGCCTCCGTGAGCTCCGCGTTCCGGCGGCTGTTGTAGTCGGACAGGAAGGTGATGGCCGCGGTCAGCACCGCGAACAGTGCAAAGATCGCATACAGCTTGGCAGCAAGCGAAAGCCGGGACGCCATGGCGCGGACAGGGATGGGGCGGGGAGAGGTCGTGATTTCAGCCATTCGCGGCACTCCAGATGGGCCGGGGAGCACCGACGGCCGGTAAAATCATCTAGAATCTTGATGGACAATTTCTTAATGCGCGAAGTTTTCCGCATTGCAACCAAAGGCAAGCGACCCAGGCGGCGTCCGGCCCGGATAACCGATCGGCACCGGTTCTTGCATGGTGATAGGCTGTTGATCCAATGAAGCGCGGCCAGCGCGCGGGAACTCGTCATGGTCTATCGCCACGTCATCGGTGCCACTTCTTACGTATTCGGCGATCTGCGCGACCTGCTCGCCAAGGCCACGCCGCCGCGCTCCGGCGACCGCCTTGCCGGGATCGCGGCTGGCAGTGCGGAGGAGACGATCGCGGCGCGGATCGCACTCGCCGATGTGCCGTTGAAGCGGTTCCTGAACGAGGCGGTCATTCCTTACGAGGACGACGAGGTCACCCGCCTGATCCTCGATACCCATGATGCCGCAGCTTTTGCGGCCATCTCGTCGCTGACCGTCGGCGGCTTTCGTGACTGGCTGCTGTCGGATGCCGCGAGCACCGACACGCTGCAGAAGTTGTCCCGCGGCATCACGCCCGAAATGGCGGCCGCGGTGTCGAAACTGATGCGCAACCAGGACCTGATCCTGGTCGCGAAGAAATGCGAAGTGACGACCCGCTTCCGCAACACCATCGGGCTGCGCGGCCGGATGAGCACGCGACTGCAGCCCAACCATCCCTTCGATGACCTCAAGGGCATCACCGCCTCGATCCTCGATGGGCTCCTGCTCGGATCGGGCGACGCCTGCATCGGCATCAATCCAGCAAGCGATGACCCCAACGTCATCGGCGGCCTGCTCAGGCTGCTTGACGACATCATCACGCGCCTTTCGGTCCCAACCCAGGGCTGCGTGCTGACCCATGTGACGACGACGCTGGGGCTGATCGGGCAGGGCCTGCCGGTCGACCTGGTATTCCAGTCGATCGCCGGGACGGAAGCCGCCAACCGCAGCTTCGGCGTCGATCTCGTGCTGCTCGGCGAAGCGCGCGAGGCGGGGCTGTCGCTCCGCCGCGGCACGGTCGGCGACAACGTCATGTATTTCGAGACCGGGCAGGGCTCGGCGCTGTCGGCCAACGCCCATCATGGCGTCGACCAGCAGACTTGCGAGGCCCGCGCCTATGCGGTCGCCCGCGCCTTCGATCCTTTGCTCGTCAACAGCGTGGTCGGCTTCATCGGCCCGGAATATCTCTACGACGGCAAGGAAATCATTCGCGCCGGCCTTGAGGATCACTTCTGCGGCAAGCTGCTCGGCCTGCCGCTCGGCGTCGACGTCTGCTACACCAACACGCCGAGGCCGACCAGGACGACATGGACAATCTCCTGACGCTGCTGGCCGCGGCCGCTGTCACCTTCATCATGGGGGTGCCCGGCGCCGATGATGTCATGCTGAATTACCAGTCGACGTCGTTCCACGACGCGCTCTATGTCCGGGACGTCTTCGGCCTCAAGCGGGCGCCCGAATTCGACGACTGGCTGTTGCGCGCCGGGCTCGCGGGGAACGACTTCCGGCTCACCGATCGCGCAGGGCTGCTGCCCGAATTTGCCTCGCGCCTGATCGCCTGAAACTCGGCGTTCCCTCTCGCAGTGCTCTTTGGCAACGACCCGTTCCCCGCGCGTGTGCGCCGCCACAATCTTGAAGAATTTCTGGCCCAGCGTCCGATGCCGTGCTTACATTTGGTTTAGGCTCGTCTTAAGGAAGTTTGGATGAGAGCTGAGGGCATCGAGGCGGCACGACGCATCCTCTGCGTCTTCCCGCGCTACACATCGGCGTTCGGTACGTTCGAATACGCCTATCCGTTGACCGACGGCGTCAAGGCTTTCATGCCGCCGCAGGGGCTCTTGCTGATCGCGGCCTATCTGCCGGAAAACTGGCAGGTCCGCTTCATCGACGAGAACATCCGTCCCGCCACCAAGGCAGATTTCGAGTGGGCGGAGGCGGTGTTCGTCAGCGGCATGCACATCCAGCGCCACCACATGAACGACATCTGCCGCCGCGCGCACGCCTTCGATCTTGCCGTCGCCCTTGGCGGCCCGTCGGTCAGCGCATGTCCGGACTACTATCCGTCCTTCGATTATCTCCATGTCGGCGAACTCGGCGACGCCACCAATGAGCTGATCGCACGGCTCGCGCGCGATACGTCGCGTCCCGCTGAGCAGGTGGTCCTGAAGACCGTGGACCGTGTGCCGATGACGGAGTTCCCGATTCCGGCCTACGAGCTTGCCGAGACCAAACGCTATTTCCTCGGCAGCATCCAGTTCTCCAGCGGCTGCCCCTATCAGTGCGAGTTCTGCGATATCCCCGGCCTCTACGGCCGCAACCCGCGCCTGAAGACGCCGCAGCAGATCATCGCCGAGCTCGACCGGCTGCGCGAATGCGGCATGACCGACACGGTCTATTTCGTCGACGACAATTTCATCGGCAACCGCAAGGCGACGCTGGACCTGTTGCCGCATCTGATCGAGTGGCAGAAGAAGACTGGTTACGTCGTGCGGCTCGCCTGCGAGGCGACGCTGAACATCGCCAAGCGGCCCGAGATCCTCGAGAAGATGCGCGAAGCCTACTTCGTCACGATCTTCTGCGGCATCGAGACGCCCGATCCCGACGCGCTGAAGGCCATGCACAAGGACCACAACATGATGGTCCCGATCCTGGAAGGCGTTCAGACCATCAATTCCTACGGCATGGAGGTCGTCTCCGGCATCATCATGGGCCTGGACACCGACAAGCCCGAGACCGCGGACGCGCTGCTTGCTTTCGTCGATGAATCCCGGATTCCGCTATTGACGATCAACCTGCTGCAGGCGCTGCCGAAGACGCCGCTCTGGGATCGGCTCGAACGCGAGGGACGCCTGGTCGAGGACGACAGCCGCGACTCCAACGTCGAGTTCCTTCTGCCCTACGATCAGGTCATCAGCTCCTGGAAGCGGTGCATGGAGGTGGCCTACGAGCCCGAAAAGCTGTTCGCTCGTTACGAGCACCAATGCGACTACACCTACGCCAACCGCGTGAAGGTCCCGGTCAACCCGGAAATGAAGAGCTGGGCCAATATCAGGCGCGGGCTGATCATGCTGCGCAACATCTTCTGGCAGGTCGGCGTGCTCGGTGACTATAAGCGGACATTCTGGAAGTTCGCGCTCGGGCGGCTTCGCCGCGGCGACATCGAGGGATTGATCGCATCGTCGATGATCGCGCATCACCTGATCACGTTCGCGCGTGCGGCCTCGAGCGGCCAGCAGAACGCGTCGAACTATTCGATCCGGTTGCGCGAAGCTTCCGTGCCTGCCGAGTAGCCGGAAATGAAACCACCGGCGCCGCCCCTTTCGCTGACGCGCCTGCGCGAATTGACGCCGGCGCGCGTCGGGCTCGGCCGTTCCGGCGCCAGCCTGCCGACCGAGGCGCTGCTGGGCTTCACGCTCGACCATGCCCGTGCGCGCGACGCCGTTCACGCCGCTTTCGATCTCGATGGCCTCATTGCAGGATTGAACGAACTCGGCCTGCAGCCGCTCCAGGTGTTGAGCCAGGCGCGCGATCGCCGCGACTATCTCAGGCGTCCCGATCTTGGACGCATGCTCGATCCCGAATCGCGGCGCGCCTTGGAGAGCCTCGGCAGCACGTCCAGCCAACTGGACCTTGTGATCGGCGATGGCCTGTCGCCGACCGCGGTCAATGTCCATGCGGTCGAACTGATTCGCCATCTGCTGCCGCAGCTTGCGGCCGGCCGGATCAATATCGGCGGGACCGTGATCGCCTCGGGCGCCCGCGTCGCGCTGGGCGACGAGATCGGTGCGCTTCTCAACGCGCGCATGGTCCTGGTGCTGATTGGCGAGCGGCCCGGCCTGTCCGCGCCCGACAGCCTCGGCGCTTACCTGACCTTCGCGCCGCGGATCGGCCGCACCGATGCGGAACGAAACTGCATCTCCAACATTCACCGCGCGGGCCTCACCTACGCGGAAGCCGCATACCGAATCGCGTGGCTGGTCCGCGAGGGACTGAGCCGCCAAGTCACTGGCGTTGCGTTGAAGGACGAGAGCGGAGGCATTCCGCCGCAGTTGGCCGCGCCCTGAGCTCATGATCCGGGGAGGCGGGACCGGCCCTCCGAAAAGATCACGTTCGAACAAAGAGATGAGAGCAGGACGGCTTCAGCCCGATCCGCTCCTGCGCTGTGACAAATCAGATACTTAATGGCGATTTTTGTACCGCACACGCCGATTTGACCTCTCCCTCGTGCTTGCGAGGCGGGGGAGGGGCCTGTAAAACCGGCGGCGGTCAATACTTCCGTGTTTTCAAAGGCTAGCGCCGATTGGAAGTGGCCGTAGAGCGTTGTTCACGCCCGTAAAACCCAAGCTAGACAATTCGCGCCGATTTCAGAACTGGACAGGGCATGCTCGAAAAGAATTCCGAAAGTCAGGTCCACGTCGGAAAGGTCGAGGAGCCGCCGCAGGGGGCCAGCATCGCTTTCGGGCTGGAGCGCATCGGGCTGATCGCGGTCAAAGCCCCGGTGGTCTCGCTGATCGTGCTGGTCGCGCTGATGATCGCGGCCGTGTTCGGCGTCCAGCGGATCAAGATCGATGATTCGCTGTCGCAACTGTTCCGTTCCAACACCAAGGACTACAAGCAGTACGAGGAGGTGACGAAGCGCTTCCCGGCGACCGAGTTCGACGTGCTGGTCGTGGTCGAGGGCAAGACGCTGCTGGCGCGCGACAACCTCGAGAAGTTGCGCGACATGGTCACCGACCTGCAACTGGTCGAAGGCGTGCGCGGCCTGATCTCGCTGTTCTCGGCGCGGCAGGCGCCGGAGCCCGGCAAGTTGCCGGCGGCGCTGTTCCCCAACGAACTGCCGGAAGGCGCGGCCTACGACAAGTTCGTCGAGACGGTGAAATCCAACGAGATCATTCGCGGCAAGCTGTTGTCGGAGGACGGCACGCTGGCGCTCGTCGTGCTGTCGCTTGATCCGGAAGTGGTCTCAAGCAACAAGCTGAGCACCGCAGTCGGCGAGATCCGCAAGGTCATGGCCGACGATCTCTCCGGCAGCGGCCTCAACGCCCAGCTCTCCGGCGTGCCGGTGATGCAGCTCGAGATCCGCAACGCTGTCGAGCGCGACGGGCTGACCTACAACGTCCTCGGCATCCTTGCCGGCTGCGTCATCGCGATCATCTTCTTCCGCAAGATCTCCTTCATGGTGGTGGCGGCATTCCCGCCGATGATTGCGATCCTGCTCGCGCTCGGCGCCCTCGGCTGGGCCAATTTCAATCTCAACATGTTCCTGAACGTGATGACGCCGCTCATCATGGTGATCAGCTTCTCCGACTCGATGCAGCTCACCTTTGCGGCGCGCGACCGGCTGATCGCGGGGCAGGACAAATTGAGCGCGTTCACCAATGCCGTCCGGGTGGTGGGGCCGGCCTGCGTGCTGACGCACGCGACCGCCGGCATTTCCTTTATCGCGCTGCAGTTCTCCGATTCCGACCTGATACGCAAATTCGGCGAGGCGGGGCTTGCCGCCACCATCATCGCGTTGCTCGCGGTGCTGTCTTTGGTGCCGGTATTCGGCGTATTGTTCGTGCGCAACGAGCGCATCTTCGCGGTCAAGTTCCAGAGCGCGGATGCCGGCGTGCAGGCGCTGCGCAATTTCTGCTACTGGATCGCGGTGCGCATGGTCAGCCGGCCTGGGCTGTTCAGCCTGGTCGCGCTGATCTTCGTCGGCGGGCTCGGCATCATCTATGCCAATCTCGAGCCGCGCTATCGGCTGGCCGACCAGGTGCCGAACAAGCAGCAGGCGGTTGAGGCCAGCAATCGGCTTGACGCGAAGCTGACCGGCGCCAATCCGATCGATGTCCTGGTCGAATTCCCGAAGGGCGCTTCGCTCTACTCCGCCGAGACCTTGAAGGTGATCGCGGAGGTTCACTCAACGGTCGAAGGCGCAGCCGGCGTCGGCAATGTCTGGTCGCTGGAAACGCTGCGCCGCTGGCTTGCCGAGAAGGCGGGCGCGACCGACGTGGCGACGCTGAAGGAATATGTCAGCGTCATCCCCGAACATCTGGTGCGGCGCTTCATTTCCGCGAATCAGGATGCCGTGGTGGTGTCCGGCCGCGTGCCCGATCTCGATTCAAGCGAGATCCTGCCGGTGGTCGACAAGCTCGATCATGCGCTCGACAAGGTGCGCGCCGAGCATCCCGGCTACGAGATCGCCGTCACCGGCCTGTCCGCGATCGCCGCGCGCAACAGCGCCAGCATGATCGAGAAGCTCAACCACGGGCTGACGATCGAATTCGCCCTGGTCGCGATCTTCATCGGGCTCGCCTTCCGCTCCGTCGTCGTGATGTTCTCCTGCATCCTGCCGGGAATCTTCCCGGTGGTGCTGTCCGGCACGGTGTTGTGGCTGCTCGGCGAAGGCCTGCAATTTGCGAGCGTCGTGGCGCTGACGGTATCGTTCGGCCTCGGCCTCTCCGCGACCATCCACTTCCTCAACCGCTTGAGGCTCGAGCGCAAGCCCGGCATCACCGCCGCGCTCGCGGTGGAGCGCGCGACCGTCCTGGTCGGACCCGCGCTGATCCTGACCACGGTGGTGCTGGCCTGCGGCCTGGTGGTGACCGTATTCTCCGACCTGCCGTCGCTGCGCCTGTTCGGCTGGCTCTCCGCCTTCTCGATGATCGCAGCCCTCGTCGCCGACCTCTTCATCCTCCGGCCGACCGCGATGTTCCTGATCAACCTGTCGGAGAAATTGCGCGGGACGGCAACGCCACCGCAGGCGAAAGCGGCGGAGTAGACGCACGAAGCCTACCCTTGGCTTTTGTATTGCAAAACGCGCTACAGAATTCTATATATTCTGTCAGGGAGACCACTCATGCCCCGAGCCATTAAGCGCAAGGAGCACCCGCTTTCGATGCGGCTGCCCGAAGCCGACATTGCGATCGTCGATCGGGCAGCAGCGCTGCGCGGCCGTTCACGAACCGATTTCGTACGTGACGCGGCCGTAAGAGCGGCCGAAGATGTGCTGATGGAAACGGCGCCAATTCGGATGAGCGCCGCAGGCTTCAAGGCCTTCACGGCGGCATTGTCCAAGCCTGCTGCCGCGGTCCCCGAAATGGTTGAGCTCTTCCGGCGTGCGGCCCCGTGGGAGACCAGCGGTTCAAAGACCGGGAAGTAAGGCTTGGCGGTCTCCGAGCCTGAGTTACTGACGGCAGCCCACGATCTTGCCGAGTTCTCCTGTGGCAAGCCGTCGCTCGACCGCTGGCTCAAAACCCGAGCGCTATCCAACCAGGAGAAAGGCTTTACGGCTGTTCTTGTCGTCCATGAAGCCAATCGTGTGATCGGTTATTATGGTCTCGCGCCAACGGCAATCGTGCCTTCAGTACTGCCGCGATCTATCCGAACGGGTCAACCGCCCGACCCGGTCCCCTGCCTGCTGCTGGGACAGCTTGCAACTGATCAGAACTGGATTGGCAAGGGAATTGGCACTGGCCTGCTCAAGCATGCGCTGCAGCGCTGCGTCACGGCCGCCGGCCTGATCGGAGGCCGCGCACTGATCGTCAACGCCGTGGACGTCGAGGCTGCATCGTTCTGGCACCGACGGGGCTTCATTCCCTCAAAGGACAATCCACTTATCCTTTTCAGATCGATCGCCGATATTGCGGCATCGCTTCGCTGAGTTATCCTCTCGGGAGCGGCTCGGCATTCATTTTCGAACAAGAAGAGCTTCCGTTCTGATTCAATCAGAATCGAAGCGCTACCCCAGCGCGCCGTTCAGCGCCGCTTGGTCGTGCAGCGAGAAGCGCGGTCCGGCATACATGAACGAGCATTGGTGGATCACGATCTGTCCACCGCTCACCGTGACATGCGAATAGTCCGGCGCCTCGTGCGAGCCGGGAATGTGGCCCTCGGTCTCAAGGTCGAAAGCGACCTGGTGCGCCAGCGCGCGCCGGATGTGGAAGGGGATGCGGTTCCAGAGCCCTGCGATCGGCCGGTGCAGATGGCCCATGAACAGATAATCCGGCCGGCGCGTGCGCGCGATCACCGCCCACTCGGCGTCCGGATTGGCGAGTCGAATGGTGTCCATGTAGCGCAGGCCGGTGTCGAACGGCGGGTGGTGCTGGAACAAGAGCAGCGGGCGGTTCGTCGGCGCCGACATCAGCGCATGCTCGAGGAAGGCGAGCCGGCGCTCGCAGAGCAGGCCTTCGTGGTTCGGAGCCGCCTCGTTCAGCGTGTCGAGGGTGACGATGGTCGCGGCGTCGAACACCTGCACGGATTGCACAAAACCATCTGCATCGCGGGCGGCGCCCGGAAAATAGCGAGCAAACGTATCGCGGCGGTCGTGGTTGCCCATCATCAGGATGGTCGGCGCGTTCAGGCGCGCCAGCGCATCGGCAAGATGTTCGTAAGCCGCGTCCTCGCCCCAATGGGCGAGATCGCCGGTGACGATGACAAAGGCGAGGTCGGGATGGTCGCGGTTGATGCGGGCGATCGCGGCAGCGAGCCGATCTGCCGGATCGAGGCCGTAGATCCTGCGGCCGCGGGCGACGAAATGGGTATCGGTCAGGACGACAAATTTCACCGGACCATGGTCTCCCGGTTCCAGGCCTGGTAGTCGGGCGAACCCTCGATGCGGATCGGACCGTCGTAACCGAATTCCACCATGTGTACGGTGACGTAATCCTCGCCCAAGAACACAACGCCATAGGCTTCAGGCAGATCCGACGCGCAAAGGACCTCTGTTTCGGCGAATAGCGGATAGCTCGCATGGTTGGTGCCGCGCAGCGAGGAAACGGGAACGCCGGCGACCGATCCCGCGAGCGGCAGGTGGCAATGGCCGAAGAAGATATGCCGGATCCGCTCGCGGTGCCGCGCCACCAATTTCCGGAACGCGGCGTCGTCGAGCAGACGGATCTGATCGAGCGGCGCAATGTGCGTCGGCATCGGGTTGTGATGCATGAAGAGGAGGAAGGGCCCGTCATGCTCGGCGAGCCGCGCCGCAAGCCAGCCGAGCCGTTCGTCGCAATAGCGGCCGGCGTGTGTCCCGGGATGCGCGGTGTCGAGGAACAGGCAGCGTGCGGCGGGCAAGTCATGGACACCCTGCACGAAGCCGCCTTCCGCGGCGAGGTCGGGAAACACGCTGAGGAAGTTGGCGCGGTTGTCGTGGTTGCCGATGCACAGCCGCACCGGGATCGGGAACTGCTCGAGGCGTTGCTTCAGCCACTGATAGTCGTCGCGGTCGCCCCAGTCCGAGAGGTCGCCTGTGATCACCATCAGTTCGGCGTCATGGTGATCCCTGAGGATGTGGGTCAGCGCGCGTTCAAAGTTCTTCCGCGGATCGCGGCCACCGATGGTCGAGCCCGGCGCAGTCAGGTGGATATCGCTCATGTGGATGAGTTTCATGGGGGCGCTCCGCAAATGAGCTGCGGGGCGCATGATACGCCCCGCCGCGGGTTTCGAAAGGCTTTAGGCCGTGTGGACAGTTACCTTATCCAGAGCAGAGTGGCGGCAATGGCGACGACGGCGAAGTAGTTTCGCGCGGT
>NZ_JBEGDB010000270.1:0-10953 GCF_043638955.1 Bradyrhizobium sp. 31Argb
CCACGCTCGTCAGTCGTGACACCCGCGTCCACCGCATCTCACCGCAACGTTCGTGACGATCGCGAGCCGCCCCTCATTCGCGTGAGACGCGCGGAGTTAAATCACTGATTTGCCCGACGGCGAAAGCGGATTATTTTTTACGGGAGGGGTGGACAGACTTTTCGCTGATTTGCCCGTCGGGCAGTTTTTGCATAGCTCGCGTCTCAACACACGCCGTCATTCCGGGACGATGCGCCGCCTCGGGGCGCAGCTCCCGCGATTGTCAATTTCCGGACAAGGTCCGGGCTCTCGCTGGCCCCGCCTGCATCGACCGCGGCTTTCACAGCGCCAACGTCGCCTTGCACGATAATAGATATCGGTCCACCTCTGGGTTGTTGCCGAGCGACGAGCTTGACGTTAGCCGCCTTTGGCCACGGCGGGCCCCTCCCAGCAAAACTGCGAACTCATGCGTCCGTGCTTGAGATTCCTTTGTTTTCCAGACTACCGGCGAAAGTCGACAGCATCCGACTTCGGTTTCACGCTGCACCGCAAACCCTTTCGGCGCGCTGACGACAACTCCCCCCTGGTCGCGCGGAGATGATATAATGTTCGATATCAGGAGCCGCCGAAGCTCCGGGACCAAGGATTTCGCTTACGCAATCAACTGCGATCAAGACGACGGCGCTCGAAGAGATGCACTCCGAAATCAGGCAGGCGATCGTGACTGCGGTCAGCCTGCGCGGGAAATGGAGGACGTTATGGCGTGGCGTGACGACAAGGCCCGAGCAACCCTGATCCACGAGGCCGGTGGGAGCGTGCAGCCGGGCAAGACGCCCCGGGCCTTTGCCGAGCTTCTGTTTGGCCACAGTAACATCGAGGACCTCGCCAATTACGACGCCGTGTCGCTGGCCTTTTTGGCAGAACAAGCCTGGGAACATGTGCAGCGGCGGACCGCTGATAGTGCCGACATCCGCGTGATCAATCCGATGATGCCGGACGGGCGCGAGATTTCCGTGCTCGAGGTTCTCAATGACAACATGCCCTTCCTGTTCGATTCCACCATGGCGGAGCTCGCCGAGCAGGGCATCGAGGTCACGCTGGTCGCCCACCCGATCATTGCCGTGGAGCGCAACGAGCAGGGCAAGCTGCTGCATTTCTGCGGCGAGGCGCTCCCCGAGGGGATAACGGGCGAGCGCGAAAGCCTGATTCACTTCCACATCGCACGCCTGGACGCCGAGGCCGACCGCCAGAAGCTGATCGACGGCCTCTCCAAGACGCTGAGCGACGTGCGCGCCTGCGTCACCGACTGGCGAGCCATGCGCGCCCGCGTGGAGCAGGCGATCAAGACCTTCAGCTCCAATCCGCCGCCGATGCCGATCGACGAGGTCGCCGAAGCCACCCAGTTCCTGCAATGGCTGTGCGCCGACAATTTCACTTTTCTCGGCCTCCGAGAATACCGCTTCGCACCGGACGGCGATGCGCCGGACGACATCACCACCGGCGAAGGCCTCGGCATCCTGCGCGATCCCGATGTGAAGGTGCTGCGCCGCGGCGCCGAAATGGTGGTGATGACGTCGGAGATCCGCGCGTTCATGCGAGAGCCTACCCTGCTCATCGTCATCAAGGCCAATGTGAGCAGCCGCGTCCATCGCCGCGTCCGGATGGACTATGTGGGCATCAAGCTCTTTACGCCCGACGGCCGGCTTGAGGGCGAATTGCGCCTCGTCGGCCTGTTCACCTCCGCCGCCTATACCCGCTCGGTGCGGCAGATCCCCTATGTCCGCCACAAGGCGGCGCAGGTGCTCGAGCGCGCCGGCTTCGAGCCGGACAGCCATTCGGGCAAGGCGCTCCTGCATATCCTTGAAGAATATCCGCGCGACGAGCTCGTCCAGGTCGACGTCGAGACTCTCTACAATTTCGTCATGGAGATCCTGATGCTTTATGAGCGCCCCCGCGTGCGGGCGCTGGCGCGGGCCGACAAATTCGACCGTTTCGTCTCCATCCTCGCCTTCATTCCGCGTGATAAATATGACACCGATGTGCGTACACGCGTCGCAGGCTTCCTGGCGCAGGTCTATAAGGGGCAACTGGCGGCCTCCTACGCAGCTTTCCCAGAGGGGTCCCTTGCCCGCGTCCACTACATCATTGGGCGCTACGAAGGCGACACGCCTGTCATCGAGCGCGCCACGCTTGAAGCCGGAATCAGCGCCATCGCCGCAACATGGGCTGACAAGCTGAAAGCCGCGCTTGCGACCACCGCTGACGGCATGCGGGCCCGCCTGATCGCCAACCGTTATGCACGAGCCTTTACCGGCGGCTATACCGAGGTCTTCGACACCTCACAAGCGATTGCCGATATCGCCATCATCGAAAAGCTCACTGCCGCTCGTTCCGTGGCGCTTTCGGTTCACCGCATCGACGGCGACGATCCGACGCGTTTCGGCCTCAAGGTCTTTTCGCGCGGCGCGCCTTTGTCGCTGTCCTATCGGGTGCCGGTGATCGAAAATCACGGCCTGCGCGTCGTCAACGAGCGCACCTATGAGATCAGGCCGAGCGCCACGCCCGCACCCGCGCCGGTTTGGCTGCACGACATGACGATCGAGGCCAATGACGGCAAGCCGATCGTCATCACCGCGGAATTCGCCCGTCGCCTGGAAGCCTCGATCATGGCGGTGGTGGGCGATCGCGCCGAATCCGACGGATACAACACGCTGATCCTGCGCACGGTCCTGAGCTGGCGCGAAGTTTCGGCCATCCGCGCCCTCTCCCGCTACCTGCATCAGATCCGCGCGCCGTTCAGCCAGGACTACATGTCGGAGACTCTGCGCAAGAACACCGCGATCACCACCAGCATCGTCGCTCTGTTCCAGGCTCGCTTCGACCCGCGCCTCACCGCCACCGACGCCGAGCGCTCGGCGCGCGAGACGGCCCTCCTCGCCGAGATCGAAGAGCAGCTCAAATCCGTCGCCTCATTGGATGAAGACCGCATTCTGCGCCGTTTCACCAATCTGGTGCAGGCCGCCATCCGCACCAATCTATGGCAGCTCGGTCCAGACGGGCATCCGCGGCCGGTGATCTCCGTCAAATTCGACGCGCGCAAGATTGAGGAGCTGCCTGCACCTCAGCCGCTCTACGAGATCTTCGTCTATTCGCCGCGCGTCGAAGGCATTCATCTGCGCTTTGGCAAGGTCGCGCGCGGCGGGCTGCGCTGGTCCGACCGGCCGCAGGATTTCCGCACCGAGATCCTCGGCCTGGTCAAGGCACAGCAGGTCAAGAACGCCGTCATCGTGCCGGTCGGCGCCAAGGGCGGCTTCGTGCCCAAACGTCTGCCGCCGCCTTCCAATCGCGAGGCCTGGATGGCGGAAGGCACCGAAGCTTACCGCATCTTCGTGCGCTCGCTGCTTGAACTCACGGACAATCTCGACGGCGACACGATCGTGCCGCCCGAAGACACCGTGCGGCACGATGGCGACGACCCCTATCTCGTTGTCGCAGCCGACAAGGGCACCGCGACCTTTTCCGACATCGCCAACGGGATCTCGACCGAGAAGGGACATTGGCTTGGCGATGCTTTCGCCTCCGGCGGCAGCCAGGGCTATGATCACAAGAAAATGGGCATCACCGCACGCGGCGCGTGGGAAGCGGTCAAGCGCCATTTCCGCGAACTCGGCACTGATATCCAGACCATGCCCTTCACCGCTGTCGGCGTGGGCGACATGTCCGGGGACGTCTTCGGCAATGGCATGCTGCTCTCGCCGGCGACCAGGCTCGTTGCGGCTTTCGATCACCGCGATATTTTCATCGACCCCTCACCCGATCTCGCCGCCAGCCACGCCGAGCGCCAACGCCTGTTCGACCTGCCGCGGTCGAGTTGGCAGGACTACGACAAGTCAAAGATCTCGCCGGGCGGCGGGGTATTCTCGCGTTCGCTCAAGGCAATCCCGCTGGCGCCGGAAGTGCGGACCCTGCTTGATCTCGACAAGCCGCAGCCTACCCCCTTCGAGGTGATGACGGCGATCCTCAAGGCACGCGTCGACCTCCTCTGGTTTGGCGGCATCGGCACCTATATCCGCGCGTCGGGGGAAAGCGACGATCAGGTCGGCGATCGCGCCAACGATCCGATCCGTGTCGCGGGCGCTGATATCCGCGCGCGGGTGATCGGCGAAGGGGCCAATCTCGGCGTCACGCAGCGCGGCCGCATCGAAGCCGCACAGAAAGGCGTCAAGCTCAACACCGACGCCATCGACAATTCGGCCGGGGTCAACACCTCTGACGTCGAGGTCAATATCAAGATTGCACTGGCGCGCCCCGAACGCGAAGGGCGTCTCAGTTCGACCGACCGCAATATGCTGCTTGCCGCGATGACCGGCGAGGTCGGAGCCCTGGTGCTGCGCAACAATTATCTGCAGACGCTGGCGCTTTCGCTGGCCGAACGCAAGGGCCTGGCCGAGACCGGCTTCCTCACTCGGCTGATGCAATCGCTCGAGCAGCGCGGGCTCCTCAGCCGCGCCGTGGAATTCCTGCCGGACGATGCCGCGATCGCCGAACGCGCGCGGCGCGGCCAATCCTTGTCTCGGCCGGAACTTGCCGTGCTGCTCGCTTACGCCAAGCTGACACTTTACGACGATCTGCTCGTCACCAGCGTGCCTGATGATCCATATCTCGCCCGCGAACTATCCGAGTACTTCCCGCGCGAGGTGCAGGACAAATTCCCCACTGCGGTGGAACACCATCGCCTTCGCCGGGAGATTATCGCAACCAATCTCGCCAATGCGTTTGTCAATCGCGGCGGCCCGGCTTGTGTCGTGCGCCTGATCGACGAGACGGATGCCGATGTATCGACCATTGCCATGGCCTTCGTGGCGGTTGACGAGTGCTACGGCCTGAAGCGGCTCAATGACGCGATCGACGGACTGGACACCCGCATCGACGGGCAAGTGCAACTGGGCCTCTACGAGGCGATACAAGATCTGCTGCTCTCACGCATGCTCTGGTACGTGCGCAATGTTGATTTCAAGGCAGGCCTTTACTCGGTCATCGCCCGCTTCGGCCCGAGCATCCGCGAAATCGCCGCCGGACTCGACAAGACCCTGCCGGAGGACGTGCAGGCCGGGCGCAGCAAGCGGCGACAGGACCTGATCGATGCCGGCGTCCCGGCCGACCTCGCAGGTGATCTCGCTGATCTTGACGCCCTGGTCTCGGCACCGGATATCGTAACCGTCGCGGAGCGCACCAGGCGGACCATCGGCGACGCCGCCACGACCTTCTTCGCCGCCGAGGCCAATTTCCGCCTCGATCGCCTCATCGCCGCCGCACGCAGCGTGTCGGCAAACGATAATTACGAACGTCTCGCCATTGATCGCGCCGTCGACCAGATCGCCGCCGCCGAAAGAAGACTGGCTGCGGACATGCTTGCAACCGGCCAATGCGGCCAGCAAGCCGCGGGCGACTGGCTCGCCGCTCATCCTGAAGCAACGCGCATCCGCCGCTCGGTCGAGGAGATCGCAGCCAGCGGCCTGACGCTCGCCAAGCTGACGGTCGCGGCAAACATGCTGGGCGATATGGTGAAGAGCTGAGCGGGCTCGGAAGATCGCCTCGAGGCTGCCGGCTCGCACCGGCATTCGTCAGGCCGTCGGGAAGCGAGATTCCAGGAGATCGACCTCCCTGACCAACTTGCGGGCGATCTCGTCCGAGAGCTGTCGGCTACGCGCGATGCGATACAGTTCGGCCCGTTCGGCGCGAAGTCCGACGAGACGGAGGCGGCGTTCGATGTCGTCGATTTTCTGCGCAAGTTCGGCTTCCTGACCGACCTTGGAACGTCCGTCGATACGCTGGCGATACAGCGCCATGATGCGAACGCCGGCATCGGTGTAGAGATCGGCGTCAACTTGCCCTTCGCCCATGTCATGCTGGGCCTGCTCGATCGCGCGGATCGCGGCTTCCGCCGCACCAATGCGCGCTCGATCTTCTTCGGCCTGATGCGATGGCTCGGGTGGAAGCTCCAGATCCTTGAGCAAGAACGGCAGCGTTATGGTGGCGGCAACCAAAGATACGATGATGACGCCGCCGGCGAGAAAGATCGCGAGATCGCGTGCCGGAAATGGCGAACCATCGTTCATTGTCAACGGCAGTGTCAGTACGCCTGCAAGGGTAATGGCACCGCGCACACCGGCAATCGAGGTCGCCGCGATCAGGCGCCAGCTTGGAACATACGGCTTCTCGCCCTTCAGATGCGCGCGAAACAGCGTAAATCGTAGTGACGTCCAGACCCAGACGAACCGCAATGCTGCCAGAGCGAGATTGATCGCAACCACATAGACGAGGAGCCAGACTGGCGCATGATGCCCCGTCTCCTGGACCACTCTCGCCGCACCATCGAAGAGCTGCGGGAGCTGTTCGCCAAGCAGGACGAAGATCACGCCGTTCGCGGTGAACTGCACCAGGTCCCAGACGGCACCGCGACGAATGCGGGTCGCAGGTAATGCCTGGCCGCTCTGCTCGGCGTAGCTCATGGTGATCCCGGCGGCGACGGCCGCAAGAATGCCGGAACAATGCACGTATTCGGCCAGGAGATAGGCGCCGAACGGAATCAGTAAACTGATCAGTATCTGCGAGCCCGTCTCTTCGCCAAAATGGCGCGAGACCCAGTTCTTCGCGACGGTCACGGCCCATGTCACAACGACGCCGATGGCGATGCCACCGGTAGCAAGCCAAAGGAACGTTCCGAACGCGGCGAACGCCGAAAACGACCCGGTCAGAGCGGCAGCAACGGCGAACCGCATGCAGACCAGGCCCGATGCGTCGTTGAGCAATGATTCCCCCTCGAGGATGTGCATCAGCCGGCGAGGAATTGGTATGCGCGCGGCAATCGCAGAGACGGCGATCGGATCGGTGGGAGAGATGACCGCGGCGAGCGCGAAAGCGATCGCGAGAGGCATCGCCGGAATGATCCAATTGACGAAATATCCGACACCGACGACCGTGAATACGACGAGGCCGAACGCCAATTCCAGGATCGTCCCCTTGTCGCGAAACAGTCCTTCCTTGGGGATGCGCCAGCCGTCCAGAAACAGCAGTGGCGGCAGGAACAGCAGAAAGAAAATGTCCGGCTTCAATTGGACGCCGAGGTCGGCCACCGCAGCAATGAGCACGCCGATGACGATCTGAACGAGCGGCATGGGAAGCGATATCGGCGACATGCGGGCAACCCCGCCGCTGACGACCACAGCCAGCAGCAGAATCAATGCAACGGTAATGGTCTCCACGCTCTCTCTCGCTTGCGTAAAGTCTGGGGATTTGCTTTGCGGGCATCATAGCGACGCCACCCGAGTCATTCCACCATCCATCCCGCGCCCCACCTCCCCGCGGGGTCTGTACTCGCGTTCCAATTACAGGTATGGCATGCACTGTCTCGGTCCTCAGGTTCTGGATGAACTTCCTGATGAACGATCGATCGGCGAAATATCGCGAGTTCTTCGCCAAATACGTTGCCGGAAACGCAAACCCAGGAATCGCGAACGCATTTGCGCTCGTCCCACGCGAACGGTTCGCGGGGCCGGGTCCGTGGTCGATCCGTTGCGGCGACGGTTACATCCGCACCCCGGACGACGATCCCGCATTCATTTACCAGGACGTCTTGATCGGGCTCGATCCCGATCGTGGCATCAATATCGGAATGCCCAGCGCCCATGCCGCCTGGCTGGACAAAATGGATTTGAGAGAAGGCGATCGGGTCATCCAGGTGGGGGCTGGAACCGGATACTACACGGCAGTCATTGCCGAGATCGTTGGAGCTTCCGGCACCGTCACCGCCTTCGAGATCGATGAGGATCTGGCCGCGCGTGCGCGACAAAATCTGAAGGACTACAGCCAGGTCTTGGTCACACTGGGTCCGGAATCGGCCGCGAATTGCCTAAGGCCAACGCCATCTACGTCTGCGCGGCGGCAACAGCTCCGAGCTGGGCGTGGATCGATGCCCTGCTTCCCGGCGGTAGGCTGATGTTTCCGTTGGCACCGGAATTCGGACTGGGCGGTATGCTGCGCGTGACGCGGCCCCAGGCTGGTGACCGGTGGCCCGCAACCTTCGTGTCGCGCGCGCGGTTCATCGGCTGTACGGGATTGCACGGCGATCCAGAGGACCGTGAGCGTCTCATCAACGCCTTCACCGAAGGTTGGGATCGCGTGCGATCGTTACGGTTTGATGATCGAACCGACCGGACGTGCTGGTTTGCCGGCGACGGCTGGTGGCTCTCCACCGCCGAGCCGGCATGACGGTCTCTCTTCAGGGCGCGCGGCTGCTTCCCTCATCCAAGGGCCTTTGCTTGGCACCGATAGTCCGAAGCCCGAAGGTTGACGAGCTGCCCAGCCTTATGGCTTGGCGCCGATCTTGATATGGATCGCATCGGTGCTTTCCTGATTATCCGGGACCTGTTTCACGATTGCGGTCAATCCCTCGTTCCGCATGGCGTGCAGAAGGACAGCGGCTGGCTTGCCAGCCGCTCCCCAATCCGAGTGTCGCGATTCGGCGATCTGCACTTCAACCCCTTTGAACACGACGATGCCGGCCGCGGGCTTTCCTGGCGGGATATATCCAGAGCCTTGTGCAACCGCCTGTCTCTTCCAGCCAGCGGCATCAAGCGCCTTTCCGACATCTTCCATCAAGGCAACAGCTTCGGGATCAAGCTCGACCGAGAAATCGAACGGAGTGCCACGAAATTCCTTGAGGGCACCGGCAATCCGCTGTTGGGATGCGGGGCCGAACCTCCTCGGGCTATCGGCCCAATATTCCAGAGCGACGCCGACCAGGACGAGAGCGGCAAACGTGATCGCCAGTCCTCGCTCCCAGGCGCCTTTCGAAATCCCGAGAACCAGAAGAGCGACCTCGCCGCTCAACCCTACCAGAAGCAGGATCTCCCCGATCTCCTTCAGCCAACTGAAGAGGACCAGGGAAAAGGCGGCGGTATTTAACATCAAGCTCTCCAAGTCGCAGGCTGGCAGGCGGCTTGGGGGACCGCATCACTCGTAACTGCGGGTTCGACATGCGAAGGTCTGGACCTAAGCAACGGGAGATTAATAAGTCGCTAGCGGTCAGGGTGCGCGTCGTGCGGTGGTTCGTCGCGCGGATCACGCGGTCCTAAGATGCGCGCCGGGACAGCTCCGCTGGTGCAGCGCGCCGCTCAAAATAGAACTGCGAACTCGTATGTGATTAAGATTTTCAATGGTGCTGGACAGAGCGCGGCAATCAATGCGCGATCACCGTGCATTCGGCAAGGCCCGAGGCTCGACCAGCAGGCCCTGTCGTTCGTAGCGGCGGCGAGTTCTGCTGAAGCGCACGACGACGGCATATCGGGTACTGTTCGCCTTCGCTCGCCGCGTGAGCAGGGCATCGCCCGCCGGCAGAAACTCGAGATCATCGAGGCCAACGCAGTGCAGGCACGCCGGGCCGGGCGCCTCCATCATAAGGAGATCGCCGGTGCCGCCGCACCGATGGCATGTCCACTCCCTGTTCAATGGCTGGATGACCACCAGTTCCGGGCCGCGGCTTGCCTTTTCCGCGAGGCGCTCACGCTTCGTTTCCGAGAGTTCCGGCGATAGCCAATTTGTCCGATATGACGCCTCGATCTCAGGGTTTCCACTTCGACTGAAGCGCAGCGCTTGGCGTTGCGGCGTACGAGCAACATAGGCTGTCGGGCTTGCGATCAGTCCTTTCGCTGTCACCCAAGACTGGAATAGCTGCATGGCTTCCGAGATGCGCGGTGGATTGACCTGGACAACTTCCTCCAGGCAATCGACCTGCCCGCGCTGCCAGCGCTCGACCGCTCCGGGGTCGAGCCACCCGATCCCGACGAGGACGTCGATGGCGCTCACAAAGTGCCGGGCGACAAGTGCCTCTTCGGCTGCCTTGGCGACGCGATCGCCCAGTGGAACCCGATTCTTCCGGCTCATCGTAGCTCAGCATCCCCTTCTAATCGACGCCGGGTCCTCGCCTGCGGTAACGGGTCCCGCCTCGGCCTTCGCGCTGAACAACGCCCGCGCGTTGCCCGGTCTCGACGGGCAGGATCGGACATACGGATGAGTTGAGCAAGAGCTCAACCCATCCGAGGCACTGAACAGATTTCTCTGTTTGCGGCCGACAGACTGCCGTTTCGCGAATCAACGTCCGGCGTTAACGATTGTGAAAAGCTGGCGGTCCAACTCGGGAGAGTTTCATGGCCTTTCCTCTCGTCCAACAGCAGCCGATCTTGGCTTCCGGGAGGGATATGCCTTTGACACGTGCGGACATCCTTGCCCGCTATCTTCGCCTTCGGGAAATCTCCAAGAGCCTTCATGAGGAAGTTCTTAGGTCCATATCCGACGACGCATTACTGAAACAAGCGCGTCGGCTCGGATTGGCACGAGGAAAGACGTTGCTTCTCGATGACATGGACGAGATCTACTACGTCTACGACCTCGCCATCTACACCGCGCCGCCGGATCGTTCGCGGGCGATCGACCGCTATGCGAAGTCGGCCAAGTTTGAGGCGCAGTCCGACGAACGACTGATGCTGGATGCGATGCGCAGGTCGCAGTTTGCAATACTCCAGATCGAACAACGTCACGACGTGGTGGGTCTGATCGCCACCGACATTCTCCACAACTCCAAAGTGTGGCTGCTCGATGTCGGGCTTGAGAGCTCGATGGACGATGAAGAATTGATCGCTACCAGGCTGCTCACCCCTGGGCCGTTCTCGATGACCGCCGGCGTCAACGTTCCGTTCGAGATCGAAATGCTCGAGCCGATTTGCATGCTGCTGCCGCAGCGCACGGGCAACAGCAGGCTCAGCCAGATAGCGGACCACAGGCACTTCGCCGAAGCCGTCTATAAGGTGGGGCTCGCGGATGGCGTCATGGATCGAATGTAACCGGCATGAGGCCCCCACCTAGCCATCCTTCGGCTTGCGCGCGATACAGCCTGGCATGAGCGGATCGGTGGAG
>NZ_JBEGDB010000271.1:0-10934 GCF_043638955.1 Bradyrhizobium sp. 31Argb
GCGCGAAACTACTTCGCCGTCGTCGCCATTGCCGCCACTCTGCTCTGGATAAGGTAACTGTCCACACGGCCTAGTGCTCCGCGCCCACGGCGACCTCGATCAGTTGCAGATCGTCACGGACAAGCCAGTTCCGCAAGCGACTGCAGGTCACGTTGTCATTCGCGTTGGCGCGTCCTCGTTCAACTATCACGACGTCTTCACGGTGCGCGGCATGCCCGGCATCAAAGTTCCGCTTCCCGTGGTGATCGGACTCGATCTCGCCGGCACGATCAGTGCGATCGGTGACGACGTCTCCGGCTGGAAGGTCGGCGACCGCGTGCTGGTCAATCCGCTTAAGCCCGGGGTCGGGTTGATGGGCGAGATGACCGACGGCGGCATGGCTGAATATGTCGCTGCGGATGCGCGCCAATTGATCCGCCTGCCCGATGCCGTGACCTTCGAGCAGGCAGCCTCGCTTCCCGTCGCCTATGGCACGGCACATCGCATGCTGATCACACATCGCACGGTAAAGGCCGGCGACAAAGTCCTGATCCTGGGTGCGAGCGGCGGCGTCGGCACCGCCTGCATCATCCTGGCCAAGCTGCTCGGAGCTGAGGTTATCGCCTGCGCCGGCAGTGACGAGAAATGCGCGCGACTGAAGGCGCTCGGGGCCGATCACGTCGTCAACTACCAGACCACGGATTTCTCGAAATGGGCGATCGCGCAATACGGCAAGCCGGAGCGGCGCACCTATGAAGGCGGCGTCGATGTCGTGATCAACTTCACCGGCGGCGATACCTGGGTGCCGTCGCTGCGTTGTCTCAAGCGCGGCGGCACCTTGCTGGTTTGCGGCGCCACTGCTGGATACGATCCCAAGGAGGATCTCCGCTACGTCTGGAGCTTCGAGCTTAACATCCGCGGCTCCAACAGCTTTTACGAGGAAGACCTCACGGCGCTGCTCGATCTGATCGCAGCGGGCAAAGTCGATCCGTTGATCGATCGCGCCGTGCCTCTGGATCAAGCCATCGAAGCTCTAGCCCAAATCCGAGACCGCACGGTGCTCGGCAAGGTCGTCGTCACGCCCTAACCGGCTGCCTTCCATTCCTTCGAAAGATTCAGATCCGATGACCAACAACAATACCCCTTCGATCGATGACATCCGGGCGCGGTTGCTCAAGGCGCCCTATCACCAGTGGCTCGGGCTCGACGTGACGTCGGTCGGCAACGGTGAAATCGAACTTACCGCCAAATGGCGCGAAGAATGGGTCGTCAATGTCGAAGGCGGCTACACGCATGGCGGCATCCTTGCGACGCTCGTCGATCTGACCGCCGACTGGGCACTGGTGTCGAGCAACGGGCGCGGCGTGCCAACGCTCGACCTGCGCGTGGACTATCACAGCCCGGCCAGAGGCGACCTGCATGCCGTCGGCAAGGCAGTCAAGCTCGGCAAGCAGTTCTCGGTCGCGGAAGCCAGAATCTATGATGCCGCGGGCAAGCTCGTCGCAAGCGGTCGGGGCGTCTATCTGACGCCACAGCAGGATCGATAGATGAGCATCCAGCTCGATCACGTAGTGATCAACACGCAGTTCGAGACGGACACTGCCGCGCAGCTGTTCGAAGGGCTCGGCTTTCAGCTTACGCCTCGCGGGTTCCATCCGACGCTCGGCTCTGTCAATCACCTCATGGTGTTCGAGCATGCCTATCTCGAATTGATCGGGCTTCCGCGCGGCGGCGACCACGTACGCCAGGAGCTGATCGACAGCCCGATCGGCCTCAATGGGCTCGTCTTTGCCAGCGAGGATGCCGCCGCAACACGCGATGCCGTCGTTAGGGCAGGCTTCGACGCGCAACCGGTGCAGAACTTTGCGCGCCCGTTGACCATTGACGGACGGGAGTACGAGGCGCGCGGTACGGCTGGCGCTCGTTTCGTTCGTGGCCGGACGCATCTACTTTTGCCAGCATCACACGCCTGACCTGATTTGGCGAAGGAACTGGCTCGACCATCCCAATGCTGTCACCGGGATCGTCGAGCTGACCGTCGCCAGCACCGATCCGGAAGCCACGCGCGAGCGGTTCGATCGCCTCGGCGCCATCGGCGGAGATTTTGCGCTCACAGTCGCCGATAAGGCCGCCCTCGCCGCCAGATTCGGAGAGCTCTCTCAGGTCGGCGCAGAGCGGACAGAGCGCTTCGCCGCCGTGACGTTGCGAAGCTCCGATCCGCAGATCGTTGCCGCCCGCGCGGCGTCCCTCGGACTGCCCCACGATTCGACGAGCCAACGCACGGTCGTTGCGCTGCCGGCTTTCGGGGCGTTGATCGAGGTCGTCGCATGACTACGGTAAGCAATCTCGGCAAGATAATCGATCCTGCGGCCGACAGGAACCGGCTGGCCTTCATAGGCATCGACGCTAAGCTTGCGGAAACACGTTGCACCTTCGGCGAATTGGATGACCTCGCCGATGCCGTGGCGAGGGGCCTGCACAAGCGCGGCTACAGCCAGGGTGATCGTATCGCAATTCTTGCCGCGAACTCCGTCGAGTTCATCGCCGTAGTGCTCGGCATCATGCGCGCCGGGCTGGTCGCCGTGCCCATCAACTATCGCTTTCCGAAAGAGTTGATTGACTATGTTGCCAACGACAGCAACGCGCGCCTGCTATTTTGCGACGAACAGCGGCTTGCGTTGGTTCCACAAGGCATCGCGCATTCCTTGCTTTCACGCGATGGGTTGAACAGTTTGGCGGACCTCGCCGATCCCGGTGCTTTCGAAGCATTTGCGCCAAGGGCCGACGAACCAGCGCTCGTTCTCTACACATCCGGATCAACCGGCCGGCCCAAGGGCGTCGTTCTCAGCCACACGGCGCACCTCTGGGTGGCACGAACGCGGCAGGAAACGGAGCCGCTGGCAGACGAACGTGTACTAATCGCCGCGCCGCTTTACCACATGAATGCGCTGGCGCTGTCCTTCCTGGCGCTGGCATCGCACGCCACAACCGTGCTGCTGTGGCAATTCTCAGCTGTCCCCTATATCCGGGCGATCGATCGCTATCGTTGCACCTGGCTCACCGCGGTACCGCCCATGATCGCGATGATGCTGCGCGAGCGGGACGCGCTGGCATCTGCGGATCTGTCGTCGGTACGGGTGATCAGAATGGGCTCCGCGCCCGTGAGCAAGAGTCTGCTCGAGCAGGTTCACCGCATGCTTCCAAACGCGCGAGTCATGAATGCCTATGGCACAACCGAGGCCGGACCGATCGTCTTCGCCGGCCACCCGGACGGCAGACCCATGCCTCCTCTCACATTGGGCTACGCCCATCCGAAAGTGAAATTGCGTTTGCGCGACGAGAGCGGACAGGAGAGCAAGGAAGGTGTTTTGGAGATCAAAAGTCCAGCCCTGATGAATCGATATCACAACCGCCCCGAACTCGGCACGGTCTTCACGCCGGATGGCTACTACGTCACCGGCGATGTGTTCCGTCTTGACGACGACGGCTTCTACGCTTTTGTCGGACGACGCGACGACATGTTCGTCTGTGGAGGCGAGAACATCTATCCTGGCGAAGTCGAAGCCATGCTCGAGCGGCACCCTGCTGTGGCGCAGGCCTGCGTTGTCCCGGTCGACGACGACATCAAAGGTCAGAAGCCCGTCGCCTTTGTCGCTCTTCGCGCACACGCTTCCGCGACCGAGGACGAAATCAAGAAATTCGCCCTCGAACACGCCGCAGCTTTCCAGCATCCGCGCCGCATCTGGTTTGTCGATAGCATGCCGCTTGCGAGCACACAGAAGATCGATCGGTCTTTGCTCAAATCGGAAGCTGCGGCGCGCGTTCGAGGTTGATCTGCGCAAACGCGCGCGTATCGTCGAAGCGATTACAGCATGTACTCGGGGTTCGCCTTTCGGAGCAACCTGTCTTCAGATGAGGGGTTTTCAACCTTCGCCCAAGACAGGAGTATCCCCATGACGGACGAGTGAAGCAAATCGGTCGAGTTCAAGGCGTTGTCGACCGCCTCGCAATCGTCCTATCGCCAGTGTATCTCCGCCATCCTCTACGGGCCGTATGCGCGCGAGGCCGCTGCGAAGATCGTGCGGAGATCCGCGCCGCCAAACTGCTCGGCGTGGCCGAGCAAGCGTGGGCCTCACAGCCCCTTCTTGTCCTCGGGGAGCACGCAACTAAGTAGCCAGTCACGTGTAAGACGGACGTAGTGACCTCTCCTTTAAATTCAGGAAAAGGGACAATTTGGGCGGTCTCCAGATCTGGCTCATGTAGGCTTTGGCCGGACACCGGCTTGATGCAGCAAGGGCAGAACCTGACTGCCGAAGAACTCCAAATCTTCACGAAAGTCGTAGAAGGAGATTTGCATTCCGTCGCAGCCGGCGCGATTTAGGGCGATCACCAATCGGCTACCTGCTGCGGGCTGCCGATGAGATGGACGTTGCCGCCGAGGATGCGGTCCCGTGGGACATGGTTTTTCCATGCCGCGGCGTCCCCACTTTTGAAATGGTTGGCGTAGCCCGCGGCGGCTTCCATGTCGGCAAGATCGATAATCCGGTCATAATAGGCCCGCGCCTCAGCCTCTGTCGACCGGCAGACGATCATCGGGTTGATGATGGTTCGTATCTGGCGGCCATAGCCGCGCGCCTTCGCTTTCAGGCTTGCCGTATGCTCCGGCAGAACCTCCAGGGCACGATTGATGTTGGCCCCTCCGGGGCTGGTGATGAACACAAGGTCGGAGTGGCGTGCCGCGAACGAGAACCCGGCAGGCGAGCCGGTTGCATTGACGAGAATGGGGCGGCCGTATCTTGGCTTGGGCCGCACGAATGCTTCCTCGAGCTGCCAGAACCGCCCGCGATGCGTGAGGTTCTGCTCGGACCGCCAGAGCGACTTCAAGATGGCGACGAATTCGCCGGCCATGTCGTAGCGCAGATCGTGGTCCAGGCGCCGCATGCCGAACATAAGGGGCTCGGCCGGATTGAAGCCCGTCACCACGTTGATGCCGAAGCGTCCTTTGGAGATGTGATCGGCCGTCGCAGCGAAGCGCGCAAGATGCATCGGGTGCCATGGCCCGTACAGCACATGGATAGTCGATAGGAGCAGCAGCCGCTTGGTTATGGCCGCAAGCGCCGTGACCGTGATGAACGGATCGATCGAATCTTCGCGAAAACGGATGGCGCCGCCATAGCCACCGGCCCTCACCCATTCTGCCAGGCCAAAGACGAGGTCGAAGCCGAGCGCTTCGGCCCGCAGGGCCAATGCCGCGTTGTATTCGAAATCCCATGATGTCGACCGGGGAGCTGCCGACGCCGACCAGCCTCCGCTCTGCGTAGGCAGGAACAGGCCGAGAATCATCGGCTGGCGCAACACGCGCGCCAGCGGGCTGTCCTCGAAATCAGCGGGAGACGCGGGCTCCGCGAGAAGCGGCTCGGAGCTCATCGCGCAATTCCCCACGACCGGGCGCGCTTGCCGCAACCTGCCCGCATCAGGCCGTAACCACGATCTTCGAGAGATTAGGAATATCGCCGGCGGCGATCTGCTTCTGCGCAATCGTCAACGGCGCACGGTCGTAATACGACGCCGCCTCGATACGGCTGGTAAGGAGCTTCTGCTCCTGCAGGAAATCGAGCACGCCCTGGCTTTCGGCAATTTCTGCGTCGGTGACGGTGAAGTCGAGCGTCCTGATATCCTTGACTGGCGATCGCAGGTAACGATCGGCGTCGGTCGCGACTTTCAGCAGATTGGCCTCGAGGCGCGAGGTCTTGGCGAACCATTCATCTGCCTGGCCGAGATTGTTCGACGTCCACCAGATCGCAATGATCCAGGCCTTGAGGAAGTTGACGGCGCCCTGCTCGCCGTTCTTCTTCAACCACTCGCCGCTCAATCCCTGAATGCCGGAAGCGCCCTTGGGATCGCGCCACAATTCTCTACCAATCTTCTGGCGGAGGAGTTGCTCGTAGGTTGGATCCCAGGTCGTCACGCCGTCGACCAGCCCGGCCTTCAGGGCTTCCGCCTGTTCGGCGACATCCTGATTCACGATAGTGATTTCCTTAAAGGGTTGCTTGATGCCTGCGGCGACGATCGCGCGGATGCTGCGGGGAAACACCGTCGTGCCGAACGGACCGGACAGCTTCTGTCCCTTTAGATCCGCAAGGTTCGTGCCCTTGAAATCGTTACGCACGACGATGCCAAAGCGCTGGTCGTGGGTGCGATGCAGGACCTTGGCACCGGGAATGCGCGCCGCGGCGCGCAAGGTTGGCGCATCGGCCGCGTAGATATTGTCGATGCTGCCCGCCACGGCAGCTTCGCCAAGCGGGCCGCCAAAGGTGAACGTCTTGAAATCCGCCTGAAGACCGTTCAGTTCGAGAATGTTGGTATGCCGCAACGTCTCGAATATCTGCCCGCCGCCGGCCCAAAGCGTCTGATAGCCAAGCGTGACCTTGGCGGGGGTGCCGGCGCGCGCGGTCATGATGGCCGGATGCGGAAATAATCCTGTTGCACCTGCGGCCGCTGCGCTCGCGCCGATCAGAAATGTCCTGCGTTTCATGTGATCTTGCCTCTTCGGGAATGAAAGGATCAATTTGTCTCGGGCTCTTTGACGAGCAGAACGCGCTCGGCCAGGAGCATCAATGCGTTCATCGCGAACCCGATCAGGCCGATCACCACCATGCCGGCGAGCACCTTCTCAGTCTCGATCGTGGTGCGGGCGAGCTGGATCATGTAGCCGAGGCCCGACGTCGCGGAGATCAATTCGGCCGCGATCACGCAAGTCCAGCCTGTGCCCAATCCAATGCGCAAGCCGGTCATGATGTGCGGTAATGTCGCAGGTATCAGCACCTGGCGGATAAACAGCCAACGCGGCGCGCCGAAACATCTGGCGACACGGACATACACCTTGGCAAGGGAGCGCGCGCCGTCATAGGCGTTGGTGAAGATCGGAAAGAAGGCACCAAGCGCGATCAGAAACCATGACGGCTTGTCGCCAAGGCCGAACCACAGGATGGCGATCGGAATCCAGGCGATGACCGAGATCGGGCGGATCAATTCCACCAGCGGCAGGACATAGCGCGCAAGAGCGGTGAGCCGTCCGAGCAGCAGGCCAAGGCTTATCCCAAGAGCGGCCGCGATCGAGAATCCGACGGAGACCCTGATGATGCTGGCGGAAACGTCACGCCACAACATTCCGGTGCTTGCTAGATCCGACAATGCCCGGGCGATGGCGGTTGGAGGCGGAAACAGATTGGCATTGATGAGACCGAAGCGCGCGCCCAGCTCCCAGGCGATGAGCAGGACAGGAATGGGCAGCAGGTATTTCGCGCCGACAAGGCCAACTTCGAAAATCTGCCACCTGCTCAGCGCGGCGTCCGAGGGCCGGTCGGCCGAATAATTGCCTATCTCCGAAACGGACATCAATGGGCTCCCGCGGGCGCAGTCTCGGGGACATCGCGCACGAGATCGGAGATGCGCTGCTTCAGTTCGAGGAACAATGAATCGCGAATTCGAATATCGGGCTGTCGTGGCCGCGGCAGGTCAATATCCAGGATGGATCGGATACGGCCCGGGCGCGATCCCATCACCACGATGCGATCGCTGAGGAAGACCGCCTCCTCGATATTGTGCGTGATAAGCACGAACGTCTTGCGGGACTTACTCCATATCGCGAGCAGTTCCTCCTGGAGCTTGTCGCGCGTGAGCGAGTCCAAGGCCGCAAATGGCTCATCCATCAGCACCACATCTGGATCTGGCGCGAGCGCCCTCGCAATGCTGACGCGCTGCCGCATGCCGCCCGAAAGCTGTGATGGATAAGCGTCCGCAAATCCGGAAAGGCCGACAAGGTTGAGAAAATGCGAGACGCGCCGGTCGAGTTCTGGCCTCCCTACCCCTTTTGCACGCAAGCCGAACGCAACGTTGTCCGCAACGGTGAGCCACGGAAAGAGCGCATAGTCCTGAAACACCATCGTTCGGTCGGGGCCGGGTTCGGCAATTTCGGCCCCATCCTTCAGAACCGAACCGGTCGTTGGCCGCACAAATCCGCCGAGGAGATTCATCAGGGTTGTCTTGCCGCAGCCGGAAGGCCCGATGATCGTGAGGAATTCGCCGGGGCGGATATCCAGTTCAATGTGCTGAAGCACGGTCAGCGGAGCACGTCCGCTTCCTTCAAAGACCTTGGAGACGCCGCGCACCACAAACATCTGTTTTCCCGAAACCTTCGATGCAAGCTTGTATCACCTCGGGCACAATCAAAGTTTTTCGAATTTCGTGTCGCACGGGATCGAGTTGTCCTGCCACTCGCACGCAGAGGAAATGATTTGCCTTCTGTAAGTTGGATCATCTTGCGAGACTCTTGTGACTTTCACACGTGCAGGCTTGGTCGCGTTAAAAAATCCCCTGGGCTCAGAGCCAACACTTTCCACGCGCGACTGCTTTTCGAGAAACTTAACCTCTGATCTGCGCCTTTTAAGCAATTGCCAGGCGGCGGCGGTTCTCCGCAAATGAAGTTGAAAAGCCGCCGGTGCGGCTGCATCACATTTGAGGTCTGCCCTATGCTGTCGAGGCTTTTGGCCGTGCTCGTTCTGTTGTCGGCGATGCAAGCCGGCGGCGAAGCGCGCGCGGAAGGACGATTGAGGATCGTCGAGCAATTCGGAACGGTCTATCTGCCGCTGCATGTGCTGCGTGACCAGAAACTGATCGAAAAGCACGGCAAGGCCGCTGGCCTCGACATCCATGTCGAGTGGACCAAGCTCAGCGGCGGCGCCGCCATCAACGATGCGCTACTGTCGGGCTCGGTCGATATCGGTGCGGCCGGCGCCGGACCGGTGATCGTGCTGTGGGACCGCACCAAGGGCTCGGCTGAGGTCAAGGTGATCGCCGCGCTCGGTGAGCAGCCGAATTACCTGATCACCAGCAATCCCAACGTCAAGACGCTGAAGGATTTCACTAAGGCCGACAAGATCGCGTTGCCGGCCGTGATCGTCTCGCAGCAATCACGCCTGCTGCAGATCGCCGCGGAGAAGGAATTCGGCGAGGGCAAGTATAGCGCGCTGGACGAGCTGACCGTGACGCTGCCGCATCCGGACGCAACGGCGGCGCTGCTGTCGGGCTCGTCGTCGATCACTGCGCACTTCTCCAATCCGCCGTTCCAGGAACAGGCGCTGCAGAATCCGAAAGTCCACAAGGTCCTGAGCTCCTACGACATCATGGGCGGCCGGATCACGCCGACCCTGCTCTACGCGACCTCTAAATTCCGCAATGAGAATCCGAAGACGTTCAAGGCGCTGTACGACGCGCTGAACGAAGCCTCGCAATGGATCGAGACCCACAAGGCCGAAGCGGCGGAGACCTATATCCGCGTCGAACAATCGAAGCTCGAGCCGGCTTTCGTGAAATCGGTGATCGACAACGAGGACGTGAGCTTCACGACGATCCCGCAGGGCACATTCAAATATGCCGCCTTCCTCGCCAAGATTGGCGCGATCAAGAACAAGCCAGCGAGCTGGAAGGACTACACCTTCGAGGTCCTTCACGACAAACCGGGAAGCTGAAGGCGGATGCCCCCGATCCATCTGTCCAATGCGTCGTTGGCGCCCGCCGTGCTCGAGGTCGTCAGGCTGACGCTGGACTATGAGACAGAGAACGGCCCGGTTCGCGCGGTTGAGAATGTCAGCTTCACCGTCGGAAAGAGCGAGCGGCTGGTGCTGCTCGGTCCCTCCGGCTGCGGAAAGTCGTCCATCCTGAAGACGATCGCCGGCTTCATCCAGCCGACGGCAGGAAACGTCCTGCTGGATGGCCAGCCGGTGAAAAAGCCGGGACCGGACCGGCTGGTCGTGTTCCAGGAGTTCGACCAGCTCCTGCCCTGGAAGACCGTGCGCGAGAACGTCGCGTTTCCGCTGAAGGTCGCCCGCGGCAAGTCGGCGTCGGAAGCGCGGGCGATCGCGCAAGACGCGCTGGTCAAGGTGGGACTGGAGCGGGCGCTGGATGCCTACCCGCACACCCTGTCCGGCGGCATGAAGCAGCGCGCAGCGATCGCGCGGGCGCTCGCCGCTGCGCCCGAGATCCTCCTGATGGATGAGCCGTTCGCCGCACTCGATGCGCTGACCCGCGCCAACCTGCAGAACGACCTCCTCGAGCTCGCGGACGAGCTGAAATTCACCCTCGTGTTCGTGACGCACGCGATCGAGGAAGCCGTTCTCGTCGGCACCAAGCTGCATCTGCTCAGCGCGCATCCGGGCCGCACGATCGGAACGTTCGAGACTTCCGGCTTCGGGCGCGACGCGCTCGGCACGGCGGAATTCCAGGATGTCGTCCAGGACATCAACGACGCGCTGTTCCGCCGTCCGGCCGGAGTTGCCGCATGACTGATGGAGCCGCTGACCTGCCGGTCACCCGCGGAGCCCAGCCGCTGGCGCGCCGTCGTCTGCTGGCGCTGACCCGCTCCGCGGCCTTCCGTCGCGGCGTCGTGCTGGCCGGCCTTGCGCTGCTCTGGCAGATCGCCGCGACGGTCGCCGCAAGCCCGCTGCTGCTGCCGAGCTTCACTGAGACGGCGGCTGCGCTGTGGGACGCCCTGCTGCACGACAATCTGATCCCGGTGACGCTGGCTTCGCTCAGCGTTCTCCTGAAGGGCTATCTGCTCGCGATCGTGCTCGCGGCCATCCTGGTTTCGCTCGCGGTCGCCAATTCCTATCTGCGCGAGGCGCTGCTGACGCTGACGGCGATGTTCAATCCGCTGCCGGCGATCGCGCTGCTGCCGCTCGCGATGCTCTGGTTCGGCCTTGGCGAGACCAGCCTGATCTTCGTGCTCGTCCATTCCGTGCTGTGGCCGTTCGCGCTCGCGACCTTCACCGGCTTCCAATCGGTTCCCGATACCCACCGCCTGGTCGGCCGCAGCTATGGCCTAGTGGTTCATCACAGTGATTTTGACGTTTTGATACCGAGCCATTCGAGGATCGGCAAGTTTTCGGGTGGCAGGA
>NZ_JBEGDB010000272.1:0-10913 GCF_043638955.1 Bradyrhizobium sp. 31Argb
GACCGAGTCCGCACCCAGCTCGCCGACATCGGCAACAGACCAGCTTTGGTGCGTTCCTTCTTCAAGCATCCAGATGTTGCCTATAGTTCTGACCGATGAGTAATACCCATGATCAAAGCGATTGCGAGGCGCTTAACAATGATCTCAAGCGATTTTATCGGCTCTTGTTCGCCTTTCACCACGAGAGAATTGGGCGTCGCCCTGCGGGCCGGGCTGTGGGGCTGCGCTGAAGCCCCGCAAGTGGGTCTTCCCCCTCTCGGGCTGCCATCCCTGACGCAAACGGGCGGGCTGCCCACCCACGAAAAGTGCGAATCGATTGGTTTTAGCTTTATTGGCGGTACACTTCCGCCTGGAGGGCGATTCGTTGCCCATCCCTTGCACGATCCTTTGTTCTTCGTAGGTCCTGCACTTCAACCTCGGGTCGGCGGGCGGACCAACATGGCAGAAGCAGCATTCAAACTGAAACCGTTAGAAGTTCCGGCTTACCGCGAGCCGCCGCACAACATCGAAGCCGAGCAAGCGCTGCTCGGCGCCATGCTGATCAACAACGACGCCTTTCATCGTGTTGCTGACTTCCTGAAGGCTAACCATTTCTTCGAGCCGCTGCACGGTGGCATCTTTGAGGTGATCAGCGAACTGATCGGCTCAAACAAGGTTGCCAATCCGATCACGCTCAAGACCTTCTTTCCCGCCACTCTCATTGTCGCTGGAATATCGATTGCGCAGTATCTTGCGCGCCTCGCTGCGGAAGCGACGACGATCATCAACGCGGTCGATTACGGCCGGACTGTTTACGATCTTGCGGTGCGACGCGAGTTGATTAGGATCGCCGAGGACATGCTCAATGGCGCATTTGAAGCGCCAATCGATAGTGCTCCGGCTGATCAGATTCAGCATGCCGAACAGCTTCTATACGAAATCGCCGAAACGGGGCGCTATGGCGGAGGCTTCGAGACGTTCGAGACCGCACTCGACAGCGCCATTGATAGAGCTGCACAAGCGTATCAGTCGGATGGAAGGCTTTCTGGTCTTGGGACCGGCCTCAAGGACCTCGATGCCAAGATGGGCGGTCTTCAACCAACGGACCTCATCATCATCGCCGGCAGACCAGGCATGGGAAAGACATCACTCGCCACCAACATAGCTTTCAACGTCGCAAGCACCTACGACGCGGCACAACAGGTTGACGGCTCGCTAAAGCCCGTGGCCGGGGGTATCGTCGCCTTCTTCTCACTGGAAATGTCGTCGGAACAGCTTGCCACCCGTGTGCTCTCCGAACAGTCGGAAGTCCCCTCCTCCAGCATCAGGCGTGGCGCCATTGGCGAGGCCGATTTCAGCAGGCTGCTCGACCACCGCCAGAAAATGCGCCGCCTGCCGCTCTTCATCGACCAGACCGGCGCGCTGTCCATCGCCCAGCTCGCCGCTCGCGCACGCCGTCTGAAACGACAGCGGGGCCTGCACCTCATTGTCGTCGACTATATTCAACTCATGCAGGGCAGATCGCAGCGCGCGACGCAGAATCGCGTTCAGGAAATCACGGAGATCACGACGGGTCTGAAAGCGCTGGCAAAGGAACTCAACGTCCCTGTCGTTGCGCTGTCCCAGCTCTCGCGCGGGGTCGAAAACCGCGATGAAAAACGCCCGCAACTCTCCTATCTGCGCGAGTCAGGCTCGATCGAACAAGACGCCGACGTCGTCTTGTTCGTCTATCGCGAAGAGTACTATCTCAAGAACAAAGAGCCGAAGCCCGGCACCGACGACCATCTCACCTGGGAATCCGAGATGAGGGACGCGCGCGGCAAGGCGGAAGTCATCATCGCGAAGCAGCGGCACGGTCCGACAGGAACAGTGGCCATGACGTTTCAAGGGGAATTCACTCGCTTCTTCGACCTGGTCGAAGACAGCCGTTTGCCGCGCCGATCGGATTAAGCCCCGACTCTGGTCGCTCCTTCCACACGTTGTTTGGTCGGTCACAAGCCATCGGGTCGAGCAATATCAAGTCAGTTCTACGGTCATCGCGCCGTCGACGTTACTGTCAACCTGATCTGAGCTAGTTCGCGCCCATCGTACGGTCGCTTATTCAAGGAAGAGGGATCACATTTGTTCTCGGTCTCGATGTCGCCGGCATGGACTCACCGGCGCGAGATGTACAGTTCAGTGAACCCACTTCCGGAGAAGGACCACCCCGCTCTCGAATGGGCTTTCCTTGGTTCAAGCGCGGCCTTCCACGATCAACCCGCAAGGGGTTCGCTACGCAAGCGTGCGACCTCTTCGGCTTCGCCTGCGAGGTGACCGCAGCCGCCCCCGAACACTTCGGCGCCTGTCGAGCGGGGATGGTCCCCGCCGCAAGACGGGAGCCGTTCAATGTCGCACAATCTCACGCTCGCTCAGAATCATGCCTTCGATCTCGCCCGCACGCTGATGGTGCCGGTCATCCTTTTCCAGACTGAGAACGAATTCGGTGTGATGGTTTCCAGCGAATACGACGGCGAGCAAGACGCCATCGTTCATGAATACGATCCCTGGTCCCCGGCTCATTGAGCCGGGTGACCGGCTGCCGCTGGCGCCTTGCCGGCTGCAAGGGAGGCTTCGCCGCGCACCAGATGCGGCGATTGACGGTTGGTCAGCGCGCCCTTGCATTCGGCAGGCTTCGCGGCCGGTCGGGGATGTTCCGCAAAGCTAGGAACAAGTGAGACCAACAGAAGAAAGGGCCGGACGTCGCCTGCGCGATCCCGGTGCGGACAAATGGACAAGAGAGAAATCGAAGGGCTGCGCGAAAAGGTCGGCTGCCCGGCCCTGCTGGAGAAAGACGGCTGGAAGGTCGACGTCAAGGAAAGTACCCGCCGTGCGATCAAATACCGACGCGACAGCAACATCGTCATAGTCATCCACCAAGGCCGCGGCTGGTTCGATCCCTTGTCGCCGGCGAAAGGGGACGTGTTTTCGCTTGCCGAACACCTCGGCGCCGACGGTTTCGTCGAAGCGTGTGATCGTGTTGCGGATGTGGTTGCCTTCGTTCCCAGCGCACCTGCGCGGCAGCGCCCGGCAAGGCCGAAGGCCCTTGCGTCTGTTGCAGAACGGTGGGGACATCGCTTCAAGCCGCGTCCCGACTCGCCAGCCTGGATATATCTCACCGGCGAGCGCGCGCTGCCAGCCGACATCGTGAAGCAGGCCATCGCGTGCGGCCGATTGCGAGAGGGTCCCCAAGGCAGCATGTGGGCGGCGCATAGCGATTCTGTTGGTGCGCTGACGGGGTGGGAGGAGCGTGGACTAAAATGGCGCGGTTTCGCCACTGGCGGCGCCAAAAAGCTTTTCCGCTTTGGGCCGGCCGGGTCGGAACGGATCTGCATCACCGAGGCGGCGATCGATGCCATGAGCGTCGCCGCGATCGAGGGGCCGCGCCCCGACACACTTTATGTCAGCACCGGTGGCGGCTGGTCCCCGGCGACGGATGAAGCCATCCGCAGTCTGGCCAAGCGCGCCAACGCCCGGCTCGTGGCCGCAACTGACAACAATCGACAGGGCGACGTCTATGCGGATCGCGCTCGTGCCATCGCCGCAGAAGCGAGCGCGGGGTATGCGCGGTCGCGACCGCGCGCCGACGATTGGAACGAGGATCTGAAGGCGCTGGTCAAGAAACTGGAGAAAGAGCTGGTCGCGAAAAACGGGTGAGCGAGCCGTTGCCGCATCCCCGCCCGTCACGTCAAGGGAAGCTGCGCCCGCGTTCCGCGGCCCTTGACCCGCCGGATCGCCGAAGCGGCCTCTCTGAGGGTGTTTGCAACACCCAACGGGAAGGCTCAGCCATGCCTCTGTTCACGATCGAGACAACCTATCGCTTGCCGGCCTATCGTCAGCATACCTATGAGGCCGTGAGCATTGACGAGGCCTGCCGGCATGCCATCGACGACGACGATTGGTCTGACGAGAAACGTGACTACGAGTCCGCCGGTGAAACTTTTGTGACCGGCATCTGGGCCGGCGAAAGCGCCGCCTATAGCGGCGCTGCGCAGTCGATTCCGTCCCACTATGCCGAGACACCGCAGCGCATCGCCCTGCACTTCAAGGTGCTGCTCGGGCTCATCAAGGTTCTCGCGGGCCAAGGCGACATCGAAAAGCCTGACCGCGCCTTCTGGCTTGAGCGCGGACAGCCGGCGATCGTCAGGGCGGAAGCGCTTCTCGCCGGCGAGCGCGACCCGGATTGAGTGAGTTGGTGCGCGCCGGCCCGAAGATGAGTGGGTCGCATGGTGGCACGGTGTCCGGGCCCCCGCCGCATGAGCGCGCAAGCAGGGTTCGAGAAAAAGGAGTGGGGAGAACGGGAAAACCGAAAACGCGCTGCCGCATGCCCGGCCGGCGCGTCAAGGGTGAAGCTTCGCCGCGTGCCGCGGCCCTTGACCCGCCGGACCGGAGAGGCGGCTGCCGAGAAGGTGTGACGAAGGACTGAAGTGATGAGGAGATCAGGCGGATCCCGCGCGCTTCAGCCCGGCCAGGCCAAGAGGAGCCGCCGATGCACACCTCCCCGACAATCCGCAAAATCTTCGAGGGCGTTGCGACACGCCATGACATGTATCGCATGTTCAACCGCCATCGTGGCAATCCGACCATGGCCGACGGCAATACCGGCCATCTCTTCGCCGGAGCGAAGCCGACCACGATTATATGTTCGAGATCCTGCCGCCGCTGTTCATGCGGCCCGACATGTTCGCGATGCGCGAGTACCTGACCGGCAGCGTCACGAGCGTCTTCTTCTCGCCCTCGATCGACGGGCGCAAGCGTTTCTTCCACAGCTATTGCGATCTTTCGGACAAGGCGTCTCCGGATCGCACCAAGGCGGCGATCATCGAACGCGAATCGCGGCCGGTCCGCGCCATGACGCGCGAAGAACGCCTCGATCACATCTGGTCAAGCACCCACGAGGATTATCGCGGCTATGCCGGCGAGCGTTGGCCCGCCGCGCTTCGGGGCAGGCGTACGGTGCTGGTCTATGCCGGCCGGGAGGGCACGGTCCTGAAGCTGCTCCACGATCTGACCGAACAGGAGATCGCGGAAAAGCTGCCGGTGCAACTGCGGCATCTTCCGCAACTTGCGGCCTGAGGGAGGACTTCATGGCGGACTATCACTCCCCGACCGTTGTCCAGCGGAACATCCCGGCGGTGGACATAACACCGCTGGAACGCCTGATCCTCGACCTCGTCTTCGACGCGGAGATTGAGGAGTGCGGTATCTATTATCATTCATGGTGCGGCCTGAATGATGTCGTCACCCTGTCCGTCGAGGATTTGCGGACTGCTTGCGCGGCTTCGCACGAACAGGGTGAAAGCAGCATAGGCAACCACGTCATCGCGCTGCTCGCACGATACGACGCAGACGCCGGCGGCGATCCGCCTGACGACATCGACGTCGACCTCACCGGCTCCGACTCCGGCTGGGACCAGATGTTCGGGGATATCGTACGCCGCTCGGCTGCGATCAACGAGATCGTGGTCACAACAGCGTTTACCTGCACGAAGATGCGGCCGGACGGCTTCGGCGGCAGTGTGATGCTCATCACGGCCGATGCTATCCGCTACCGATCCACAACTGAGATCCTTTAAGAGTTCTGGAACGAGGCCGCCAAGGCGGCCGCGGCTCGCCAAGTCCCCACGTCCACGGACAGCGCCCATAGGCGGCGTTCCCTGATGCACGCGACACGCCCGGCCCAAGCGCCGGGCTTCGCTTTTCTAGCGCCGGCAGATCGCCCGGTCGCTCCACCAACCCGATGCGAACGCTATCGCCCGCCTGCCTGGTCCTGCCTGGCGGGAGGACGGCACGCGCCTCTTTCACAAGGAGATTCTTCTATGGCGCATAATGATCCCTTCACCCTCGATCTCTTCGGCAACACCTCGCTGGCGTCCGGCCTCGGGCTTGGCGTGTCGGCCTTCCCTACGCCTATTGAAGTCGACGATAACGATCACGCTCGATCGTCGCCAACACCAGGCCGTTGTTCGGTTGTGTCGTCTCCTTCGACGCCGGCACCGACCCAGGGTAAGAAGTTTCACCTCATTGGGAATCGAGGGCTTGCGAAGAGCTGGCGCGACCGCGCGCGGGATAATCTCGCAGCGATACGGCTTGCAGCGTTGATCGAGGCCGAAGGCCGGCAGGCGACGTCGGACGAACAGGCCCACCTCATTCGATTCACTGGCTTCGGCGCGTCCGAACTCGCCAACGGCGTCTTCAGGCGCCCGGGCGAGGACGCGTTCCGGAATGGCTGGGAGGAGATCGCCGGAGAACTCGAGGGGCTTGTGGACGCCGGGTCCTACGCTTCGCTCGCCCGCTGCACCCAGTACGCCCACTTCACGCCGGAATACATCGTCCGCGCGGTCTGGTCGGGTGTAGCGCGGCTTGGCTTCCGCGGCGGCCGGGTGCTCGAACCCGGCATTGGCAGCAGCCTTTTCCCGGCGTTGATGCCGGCAGGACTGCGCGACTACTGCCACATCACCGGCTTGGAGCTCGACCCGGTGACCGCCCGGATCGCGGAACTCTTGCAGCCACGCGCCAAGATCCTCAACGAGGATTTTGCCCGAGCCGAGCTGAAGCCGCACTTCGACCTTGCGATCGGCAACCCGCCTTTTTCCGACCGCATCGTGCGCAGCGATCGTGCCTACCGTGCGCTCGGCCTGCGCCTGCATGACTACTTCATCGCGAAGTCGATCGATTGCCTTAAGCGCGGCGGGCTCGCCGCGTTTGTCACGTCCTCTGGCACGATGGACAAGACGGATGCATCCGCACGCGAGCACATTGCCGCGATGGCCGACCTCGTCGGCGCAATCCGGCTGCCGGAGGGCAGCTTCCGGGCCGAAGCCGGCACCGACGTCGTCGTCGACATTCTGTTCTTCCGCAAGCGGCTCGACGACGAGCCCGCCCAGAACGGTGCGTGGCTCGATCTCGCCGAGGTCCGCGCCGGGACCGAGGATGAGGGAGCGATCCGGATCAACCGGTATTTCACCGAGCATCCGGAGATGGTGCTCGGCACACACGCTCTCGCTTCGGGCCCGTACGGCGAAGCCTACACTTGCCTGCCGCGCGCAGACACCGATCTGGACGAGGCGCTCGCGGCCGCGATCCTCCATCTGCCGCAAGCGGTTTACGATGGGATGCCGGAGGCGATCGGTCCGGATGATTGCGAGGTGGCTGTTTGCGGAACGCGTGAGGAGTACGGTTCCTCCATCCGCGAAGGCAGCTACTTCATCGGGTCGAACGGCGCCTTGATGCAGGTGATCGATGGCACGGCCGCCACCATCAAGGTGAAGAAGAGCCGGTCGGCCGACGGCATCTTCGAGAAGCATGCGCGCCTCATCCGCAAGCTGATCCCGATTCGCGATGCCGTGCGCGAAATCCTCAAGACCCAGGAGGCGGATCGGTCCTGGAACCAGTCACAGATCCGGCTTCGCATCGCCTGGAGCTCCTTCGTTCGGGATTTCGGACCAATCAACACCACGGTCGTGTCGTCCGTCGAGGATGAAGAGACCGGCGAAGTGCGCGAGACGCACCGTCGACCGAATCTCGCGCCCTTCGCGGATGATCCCGATTGCTGGCTCGTCGCCTCGATCGAGGACTACGACCTCGAGAGCAATACCGCGAAACCGGGGCCTCTTTTCACCGAGCGCGTGATTGCTCCGCCGCCGGCGCCGGTCATCACCTCGGCGGTCGACGCGCTGGCTGTGGTGCTCAACGAGCGCGGCGCCGTCGACCCGGCGCACGTCGCGGAGCTCCTGCACGGCGATGTAAACGCCGTGATCGATGAACTCGGCGAGGCTATCTTTCGCGATCCGGAAAACGGCTCGTGGCTGACAGCGGACGCCTACCTCTCGGGCGCCGTGCGCTCCAAGCTCGCCGCCGCAAGCGCGGCTGCCGAGCTCGACCCGGCCTTCGCCCGCAACGTCGCAGCGCTCGAGCGGGTGCAGCCGCCTGATCTGCGTCCCTCCGACATCACCGCCCGTCGGCGCGCCCTGGATCCCCGCGGCCGATATCATCGCCTTCGTCAAGGAAACGATGGAGGCAGACATCACGATCCACCACACGGCCGAACTTGCCTGCTGGACCGTGAATGCGCGGCAGCTGTCGTGGACGGCGGCGGGCACGACCGAATGGGGCACGCATCGCCGCCACGCCGGCGAACTCCTCTCGGACGCGCTAAACTCCTCAATCCCGCAGATCTTCGACACCGTGAAGGAGGGCGACAGCGAGCGGCGCATCCTCAATACGGTCGAGACCGAGGCAGCCAAGGAGAAGCTCGCCAAGATGAAGAGCGCATTCCAGACCTGGATCTGGTCCGATCCGGACCGCACCGATCGCCTGGCGCGGCTCTACAACGACACTTTCAACAACATCGTTCCCCGTCATTTCGACGGGTCGCACCTTCAGCTTCCAGGCGCCTTTTCTCTCTACGGGCACCAGAAGCGTGCCATCTGGCGCATCATCTCCTCCGGAAGCACTTACGTCGCCCACGCCGTCGGCGCCGGCAAGACGCTCTCGATCGCGGCCGCGATCATGGAGCAGCGCTGGCTCGGCCTGATCAATAAGGCCATGCTTGTCGTGCCGGGCCACTGTCTTGCGCAGGCGGCGCGCGAGTTCCTGGCGCTCTACCCCAATGCCCGTATCCTGGTCGCCGACGAGACCAATTTCGTGAAGGAGAAGCGCCACCGTTTCCTGTCGCGCGCGGCGACCGCGAATTGGGATGCGATCATCATTACCCATTCGGCCTTCAAGTTCATCCCCATCCCGTCAGCCTTCGAGCAGCAAATGCTGCAGGACGAGCTCGAGGCCTACGAGGAGTTGCTCACCCGCATCGACTCGCAGGACCGGCTCTCGCGCAAGCGCGTCGAGCGCATGAAAGAGGGCCACAAGGAACGGTTGGAGGCGCTGGCGTCGCGCAAGGACGACCTGCTGACGATCTCGGAGATCGGTATTGACCAGATCATCGTCGACGAGGCGCAGGAGTTCCGGAAGCTCTCCTTCGCCACCAACATGACGTCGTTGCGCGGCGTCGACCCAAACGGCTCGCAGCGCGCGTGGGACCTATACGTGAAATCCCGCTACGTCGACATGAAGAACCCCGGCCGCGCACTCGTGCTCGCTTCCGGCACGCCGATTACCAACACGCTTGGCGAAATGTTCACCGTGCAGCGGCTGATGGACCACCCGGCGCTGCGCGAGCGTGGTCTGCACGAGTTCGACGCATGGGCGTCCACTTTCGGCGACACGTCGACCGAGTTGGAGCTCCAGCCCTCGGGCAAGTACCGGCCGGTGACGCGCTTCGCGCAGTTCGTCAACGTCCCCGAACTCATCGCCATGTTCCGCTCCTTTGCCGACGTGGTGCTGCCGGAGGACCTGCGCGGCTTTGCGAAGGTCCCGAGCATCGCGGGCGGCAAGCGCCAGATCGTTACCGCGGAGCCGACGGCGGCCTTCAAGGCTTACCAGCGCCTGCTCGACGAGCGCATCACCGCAATCGAGGAACGCGACCGCGCGCCGGAGCCCGGCGACGACATCTTGCTCTCGGTCATCACCGACGGCCGACACGCCGCGATCGACCTGCGGCTGGTCGATCCGGCTCAGGGCAATGAAGCCGGAAACAAGCTCAACGCCCTCGTCGTCAACGCCTTCCGCGTCTGGACCGAGACCGGCGCGCGCACCTATCGTCGCAAGGACGGCCAGCCCTTCGACAAACCTGGCGCAGGCCAGCTCATCTTCTCGGATCTCGGTACCGTCTCGGTCGAGGCCACGCGTGGCTTCTCGGCCTATCGCTGGATCAGGAATGAGCTCGTCCGTCTCGGCGTGCCGGCGTCGGAGATCGCCTTCATGCAGGATTTCAAGAAATCCGAGGCGAAACAGCGCCTGTTCAACGATTTTAACGCCGGCAAGGTGCGGTTCATCATCGGCTCGTCCGACACGATGGGTACGGGCGTCAACGTGCAGCTTCGACTGAAGGCCTTGCATCATCTCGACGTGCCGTGGCTGCCCTCGCAGATCGAACAGCGCGAGGGTCGAATCGTCCGGCAGGGCAATCAACACGACGAGGTCGACGTTTTCGCCTACGCGATGCTTGGATCGATGGACGCCACGATGTGGCAGAACAATGAACGCAAGGCCCGCTTCATCGCCGCCGCGCTCTCCGGCGACACCAGCGTCCGCCGACTCGAAGACCTCGGCGAGGGTCAAGCGAACCAGTTCGCGATGGCGAAAGCGATTGCTAGCGGCGATCCGCGATTAATGCAGAAGGCGGGACTCGAGGCTGAGATCGCTCGCCTCGAACGGCTATGGGCCGCGCATATCGACGACCAGCACGCCATCCGGCGGCAGATCCGCGATGCCGAGCGCGAAATCGACCTCTCGGCGCGCCGCATTGGCGAGATCGGCGAGGACATTGCCCGACTCGTTCCAACGGGCGGCGACGCCTTCACGATGACCGTGAAGGACAAGCGATACGCCGAGCGCAAGCCCGCCGGCCGTGCGTTGATGCAGGAAATCCTGACCCTCGTGCAGCTTCAGCACGAGCACGAGACGGTTATCGCCTCAATCGGAGGCTTCGACGTGACTTTCGAGGGCGAGCGCTTTGGTCGCGATGGCTACCGCTACATCACGATGCTTCATCGCACCGGCTCCGTGTTCGAAGTTGAACTCCCGATGACCGTGACGGCGCTTGGCGCCATTGCCCGGCTCGAGCATACGCTCTCCAACTTCGACGGCGAGCAGGAGAACTATCGCCGGCGCCGCGCCGATGCGCAAAGACGTCTCGCCACCTACGGCGCCCGCGTCGGCGAAGCCTTCGCTTTCGCCGCCGAACTTGAGCTCAAGCGCGCCGGACTAGCATTACAGTTGTAATTGACTGAGGATTCTGAATCCATGGGCAACCATGATTCGAAGATCGTGGACGCAGG
>NZ_JBEGDB010000273.1:0-10885 GCF_043638955.1 Bradyrhizobium sp. 31Argb
CTGCCACCCGAAAACTTGCCGATCCTCGAATGGCTCGGTATCAAAACGTCAAAATCACTGTGATGAACCACTAGTAGAATGCCCGCCTGGCGGCCCGACCGCCTTTCCAACTTCTTCGGCTGTTACCGGCTGTCTTCACCAGCTTTCCAGTCAGTCGTTGTCATGATGGATGACGGTTTTCTCGCGAGATCCGTCCTCGTTTTCTTTCTTGATGACCGTCGTTCTGTCGGTATCGCGAGGCTCACGCTCTTTGATGACGGTGGTCCGATCGCGGTCGCGGTGATCGCGAGGCTCACCAATAGTGACGCCACCGCCAACCGGTCCGGCCTGAACCCCAACCCCAACGCCAACGTCTTCAGCCAGAGCGGGGGCGGCAAACGATACGATCATGGTGGCGGCAAGAAGGTAGCTCCTCATCTCATTCCTCCATTCCGATTGTGGACGAAGAACGTGCCGGTGCGACATTTTGTTCCTGTCCGGAAGGAGGTCGAAACTTGGATCTTCCGATCAAAAGTAAGCCCCGCAAAAGCGGGGCTTCTTGAAGTTACCAGTTCTGACGACCATACCAGTCATCGATCTCTTTTCTGGCCTGGTCCTTCGCATAGCCGTAGCGTTGCTGCAAACGTCCTTCGAGTTGGTCCTGCTTTCCCGCGATGACGTCGAGGTCATCATCGGTGAGCTTTCCCCACTGCTCCTTGACCTTGCCTTTCATTGCCTTCCAGTTGCCCTCAACGCGATTCCAATCCATTGCTCTCCTCCTTGGACAAGTAGTGAGCCAACCCGATATTGCGCGCTTTTGTTCCAACAGGGCGGCGCGAGGCAGCGCGGCGGCGGAGAGTTTCGCAAGCGCGCAATTCTTCGCCCAAGAGGGACAACACCAGTTTCCTATCGCGACCGCGAGTTTGTTCAAAAGTGCACAGAGACGAAGAAGAAACAAAGTTGGATGGCATCGCCTTGTTCTGCATCTGACTTTACCTTCGTTCTCAAAGAACGAATCGAAGCCGCGAAAATCGGTCCCAACAGAGTCCTAACGATTGGTTTCTGTCGCGCGTCGCGACGGCGCAAACAGCCGCCAAATGCATCATTGGCGGTATCAGAAACGGATGGAACGGGACGTTGCGGCCCTGTCGCGCGCGATCGATTTGGCACACGACAGGAGCAAGACCGAATTGGCCCGCGCTAGCTCACGGCCCGGAACTGGACCTCACCTTTGTTCAAGAAGCAGGTCTTGTTGAACAGCCGCAAGTCCAGCGGATTGGGCAGCCGGACATCGCCAATGTCAGGACACGTCTTCCTCGCCGGATCGTATGATCGATCGATCTGCGAGACGAAGACGATGATGAGCCCCCGGTCTCGCGCGAACGATTTCAGCACGCGAACCTGCTCTGCCAATCCGGGGTTTTCACGTCTCTGATCCAGCAATTGCAGATAGTCCACCACCACCAGGGTGCCGCGAGCCGCTGTCGCCAACATCCTTGTGATGTAATCGGCACTTATCGCGTCGGAGCAGTCGAGCTCGAACAGTCCGTCGAACCGCGCGTACTCCGCCCCGATTGCCTGGAAGCGATCCAGAACGTCTTTTTCCGTATATTCCAGCGTGAAGAACACGGCGCGATTGCCGGCTTTCATGGCTTCGACGGCGAGCTCAAGACTCATCAGCGTCTTGCCTTGGCCCGGACGCGCGCCCACCAGCACCAGGTCACCAGGCTTCAATCGCGCAAGCAGCTTGCCAGCAGGCCTGGACGCGGACAGCTTCGCCGCAAGCAGGCTCCAATCGCTATAGCCTTCCTGAAGGGCTATGCGATTCAGCGCGACATGGAGTGGAATACCTTCCCCGCGGGATAGTCGTTTGGCTTTGTGCTTCAAATGGTAAATCGGCGCAGACAGCTTCATCGGCAACCTCCTATTGCGAGCAATCTTCGCAATCCCTCCTTATGCTTGGCGCTCGAACAGTCGGTTCGATGATCAGGTGGCCCGGTATGAGTGATACTTTCCCGATCGGAGGGGGGAGGCGTGGGCCGCGCTCGAATCGGATGATAGCTTAATCCGTGGGGGACGGAAATCGCACGCGGCCGGTCCGGCGAACGCGGTTGGCTCGCGATCAATCGTCGGCAAGCGCGGCTTCGGCACTCTGTGGCGATTAGCGTTCGCCACAGATCTGTCCTAAAATTGGCACCTGTTGTAATGAATCCGACCGTAACCGGGAGCCAGATGCTGTATCGTCGATCGTCATTTCTTATCGCCTGCTTCGCGACAATTTCTACACTTGTGGCCGCGCCATCAACGGCAAGTGCCGAGGTGGCTTCCGATACGGCGCAAAGCGTGCTCTTGGATCAGACAACGGTCAGAAAGGTGATCGGCGGCATCGCTGTCGAGTTGCGCGAGGGTTATGTGTTCCCGGATGTGGGCATGCAGGCGGCGGATGCGCTAGAGAAGGCATTGAGAACGAACGCCTATGCCGGCGTAACCGATCCAGCTCAGTTTGCGCTGCAACTGACCGAGCAACTCCGTGCGATCACCAACGACAGCCATATGAGGGTGATCTTTGGCTCGCCGTTCCGTAACCAGCCTCCGCCGACCACGCCGCAGGATGCCGGCTTTGAGGTGAAACGATTAGACGGCAATATCGGATACATCCACTTGGCGCGGTTCGTTCCGCCCGAGGTCTTTAATCCGGCAGCCGACGACGCCATGCGTAACCTGTCGGACACCGCCGCGCTCATCATCGACATGCGGGACAATGGCGGCGGACATCCGGCGTCTGTAGCCTACCTTGTCAGTTTCTTCCTCGATCCCGGCAAGCGTGTTCATATCAACGACCTCATCTGGCGCAATCGTGGGACTTCGACTTTCAGAACGGAGTCGTTTTGGAGTTCATCGACGCCGGTGCACTATCTTGGCAAGCCCGTCTATGTGCTGGTTGGCCCAAAGACTTATTCGGCGGGTGAGGAGTTTGCCTACGACCTGCAAATGCTCAAGCGCGCAACTGTGGTTGGCGCAACAACACGCGGAGGAGCGAATCCAGGCGGTCTGAATGAACTAGGTTCCGACCTCTTCGTTGTCGTGCCGACTGGCAGGGCTGAAAATCCGATCACGCACAGCAACTGGGGAGGCGTCGGCGTGCGCCCTGACGTTCAGGCTGCGCTTGAGGCCACTCAACAAACCGCCGTAGCTCTGGCGAAGGGCCAGCCAGCGACGCCGTTGGCAAGATAGGGGAATGGCGTTGCCCTTTGGGCCGCGCTCTCGGCTCCGCCGGAATCACGCCTGCGGCGCGTTTCCGCCATTCGACTTCAATCGCCATATGGCGGAGGGAGAGAAACTAGAAAGAAACTTGCTCGAACGCTGCGGCTGAGGTCCTCTCCCTAAGCGAGAATAGCAAGAATCCAGGATTCTCGGTGTTACATGGACGACCAAAACTAGCCTCGAATTCCGACTTTCACCGACCTCAGGAAACCGAGTGACGTTAAAGCTTCTGCATTACGGTCGGCGGGCGCCCAACCTGCAGGCCCTCGCTGGTAGAAACTGATGGCGGTGACCGCAAACCGAGCTGCTGAGGGGCAGGTCCTGCCCGAAAGGGTCCTTATGTGCCCCACACATCATCAACTCACCGAGAAGCAGGAAATCACGGCTTACAAGTGGTTGCGGCCGGAGGGGATGCAGATCAGCCACATGAAACCTGCGGGCCGGTTTAGGTCTCCGCCGAGGCAACGCCAACTCGGAAATGCCTCCTTAATCGCGTAGCGATCTTTCTGCGATCAGTGCTGGACGGGGCGCAATTTGCGAATCATCCGATGAGCCAGCGCCCCTTATGGATATCGAACTTGACCAAGCCTTCCTCTCGCATTTTCAACAGAAGCGATTGGCAAGTTTCCTCATTCACGACATTGGCACGTTTCATGACTTCGTAGAGTTTGAGCCGCTTCTCACGGAGTGCGTTCAGGATGTTTTCGCGATCATTCAGCACAATCGGAGTCCTACGTCATAGAAATCACTGAGGATAGGAAAGCTGATCCTCGGTAACTACTCGCTCAATATTCTCTGACTTACTCTTGATGCGGTATCTAATCCGCCCGTCTGCCTCAATCGGCATACGCCGAACGATGGTGTAGATCATCGACTGGTCAGTTGCGGCACGACCCTGTGGTCCTTGAGGCTGGTGGTGAACGTCTTCATTCGCCTTGTAGGCATGTGACATATTTCTTCCCCTAAGATTTGCGGCTGCTCTGTACTGTGATGCAGTGAACACTATCGGGAGCTTCAGTGAGGCCACACAGGCAGTATGGTTGACCTAATGCCGCCGGACGCCGAGATCGGGCCGCGTAACGTAGGCCATCCAAGCTTGACATATAGCGACCCGGCTCGGTTACTCTCCCGGTCTGTGTCGTGGTGATCTTGTTAGCGTGCGATGTTGACGAAGGCGCGTTTCATTCTCGTTTGCGCCCTCATCGGTCACTTCTCGGATTTCACCCCCAATTCGACCAGCCAGTGAGTGGCGTGCATGACTCATGTCTTTCTTCCGCGCCGATCCACTCGCACATCCTGAAACTCTTCCGGTCCTTTGAGGAGGCGTCGCTTGCGGCTGGCCCGAGTGTGCTGATTGGCTGTGGCATCGGCCATCTCGTCGATCGTCTCACCGGCCATTGTACGGGCGCGCTGTTTCTGCCCTTCGTTCCCGGAACGGCGCTCCGTCTTCGCCGTCAGTCCTAGCTCGACCAAGCGCCGGACGGCTTCTGGTAACGTAGGTCTGTCAGCCTGGTTCTCAGCCCATTTTACGATAGAGGCTCGCAACAACGGCGGCGCCCGAAACCCCATCATGGGATCTTGAACAGTGGATGGGCGAGTGCGTTTTGGTGATTTAGTCCTTATCGTCATGTGCGAGTATAAGTCTGGCTTAAACGCAAGCCAAGGGAAAGTGCGAAGTTCGGCGCTGGTGCAAGGCTTGCGCTGACCGAACGCGAATCTCGTGTTCCAATTGGCCTCGTTCCGATTGCGAGCCCGTGTTCCAGCTCCTGAGGGCCCCTCCGCAGACATCGCGTTCAAGGCTGGCCGTCTCGTGAGATGGTGCCCATGTGCTCGGTAGGGGAAAACCGCGCCGCAGGAGCGCTGAAATGGCACATGGGCCCTTAAGCGCGATCCGCAAACATTCCCTTGCGCTGCGACTGCAATGTAACTATGTCTTAAACATTCGAGTTTTCGGCCGGACGACTTGGCCTCGCCGCGAATAGCGCGCCTGACTGACGACCCTCCTCCCAGATCTCGAGTTAACCGATAGCGTTTAGCGCGGTCTCAAATACACACATCGAAGGACGATCTCCCATGACAACGGGAACAGTGAAGTGGTTCAACAACCAAAAGGGCTTCGGCTTTATTCGGCCGGATCAGGGCAGCCAGGATGTCTTCGTTCATATCAGCGCGGTCGAACGTGCGGGCCTGAGCACTCTCAATGAGGGACAGAAGGTTTCCTTCGAGGTCGTCGCAGACCGCCGGACCGGCAAATCTGCCGCGGAAAATCTGCGCGCTGGATAAACTTCCGCCCTCGCCGCCAACGCTTTGACCGCGGATGTACCGGCAAAGCTTCTGGTAAAGACCCCCGCCGCTTGGCGCGCCCAGCAGCGGGGCTCTTTTTTGTCGAGCGACTGAGGGGGCTCGCTAAGCGATTTGAGCCAGCCTTTTAGGCATCCTTTGCATACGCCTGACAGGAAGCTATTGGGACCTGTTGATATGTCGAAGCTCGACGTCGACGAACAGCATGATGATATCGTCTACCCGTCAGCTCTTCCATTTGCATTGATCCATCTGGGATGCGCCGCAGCGTTCTGGTCCGGCATTACGTGGCAGGCGGCCGTTATCGGTATAGCGATCTATTGGCTGCGCATGTTCGCCATCGGTGCAGGGTATCATCGGTACTTCTCGCATCGGTCCTACTCTACCAGCAGACTGTTTCAGTTCATTCTAGCAGCGCTTGCTCAAAGCAGCGCCCAAAAGAGCGTTCTGTGGTGGGCGGCCAAGCACAGGCATCATCATTTGCATTCCGATACCGATCGAGATGTGCATTCGCCCCGGCATAAAGGTTTCGTTTACAGCCATGTTGGCTGGATTTTCGCGCGACAGCACGACGCGACTGACCTTGTTAAAGTTGCGGATCTCGCATCGTTTCCCGAATTGAGGTGGTTGCACAAATTTGAGGTCTTGCCTGCAATAGCACTCGCCGCCTGCTGTTTTCTCGTCGCGGGATGGTCAGGACTGGTGGTCGGCTTCTTGTGGAGCACGGTGCTGCTTTATCACGCGACCTTTTGCATCAACTCTCTCGCGCATGTTCACGGACGCAAGCGGTACGTAACTGGGGATGATTCTCGCAACAATTGGCTGCTGGCGCTGCTTACGATGGGCGAAGGCTGGCACAACAATCATCACGCCTATCAAAGCAGCGTTCGCCAAGGCTTCCGTTGGTGGGAAGTTGACATGACCTTCTACATCTTAAAGGCGCTATCTCTCCTGGGGATCGTCTGGGACCTGAAGGCGCCGCCCGAGCAGGTGAGGCGCAACCAACATCGGCTCGGAGCGAGGGTCATCAATCGAGCGGCCGAGCAGCTTGCTAACCGTTTTAATCCTGAGCGCATTGCGCTTGCAATTACGTCAGCGATGCACTCATCCGAACTGTCCGCCCTGCGGGAAGCGATTAACGAAGCAAAGTGTCATGCCGTCGACGCGCTGCCGGCCGTTCATCTGAACAGGATGCCGACTCGCAACGAGTTGCTCGGTCGGGCGCAAGCCATGTTCGCCCGTACGCGCTCGCTGGACGAAATTGTCGACCGAGCGTATCACGTTCTCCTTGAATCTGTGGCCGCGTCGCTTCGGCTTCGATTGCAAGCGAGCTAACGTCTGCGCCACGACACAGCACGAACGCCTATTACAGGACGGGATGTGTCCCCTGGCCTATTGGGTACTCTATACCTTTGATATTGCCTGAGGCGGCCTTCATGTCGTTTTCGGCGGGCGTAATTTGCTCTTGGTCTATGCTTGAAAATCCGGGACCTGCATTGGACCGATGTAAACGCACTTGATACACCGAAACTTACGATCGCCTGTGACGATCACGAAGTGCATCGGTCATTCCTGCCCTTGTTAGCCCTGTGAGGGCAGGCGGATCACAGGACTTGCGAGATGCCAAAAGCTGAATGACATAATCGCTACGACCGATCAGCGGCTATTTCTTCCTCCCTGGCGTCAAGCTCGGCTGCTGCCAGGTCGCAGCTTTCTGGCTAGGTGCTGCGGCGATGACCTTGATCTTTTCTTTCTTGGGCTTCTTGGCTTCGCGGTTGCCTCGTTGCTGGCCTTTGGCCATGGCGGTCTACTCCTGCTTTTCGAGATGGTTGAAGTCGTCTGACAACAGGACCTGCCCGCGCGGGGTGCAGATCCTCACGTCGATGCAGCCTTCTTGCACGAGCTGCCTCGCCTTCCTCAGCGCGGCCGCCACCGTGACGCGCCCGAGATGTTCGCTGATACCTTCATGGTGGCCGCTGACCAGGTATTTCAGTTTAGGCATGGAAGACGGCCACCGCGATCACAATGATCCCGAGCAACCGCAGGACGATGGCCGGCGGTACGATCCACTCGGTCAGACGAAATTGCCGCAAGGGTACACGCCTGCGCTTTGCGGCGGGAGCGTGCGCGGCCCTCAGTCACCGATGGATGCCACGGTAAATGCGGTGATAGCCGACCCTACGCCTATGTTTTGGGAATAGCGAGCGCTAAAGCATTTTGCGTCAGCTGCGACAAGAGCACGCGCGAAGCGATGGAATACCTCTATTGGCCGCGCGGGCTAAGAAAGCGATGGCTATTGCAGCACAAGGAGCGCATGCTGCTCTCGGGGCCAGCGCCGACGCCGGCGTTTTGCGAAAGGCAGGCGCGCATGACCATCCGTTCACGACGAGAAGTCGTCACCTTCAAGCACCCGTTCCGGATCAGGGGTATCGATCGCCTGTTGCCCGCCGGCGCCTATGAGGTCGTCACCGACGAGGAGACGATCGAAGGGCTATCGTTCGAGGCGTTCCGCCGCGTCGCCACCATGATCAAGGTGCCGGTGGAAGGCTCTCGCGGGTTGGCGATGGAGGTGGTCTCGATCGGCTCTGTCGATCTGGCCGACGCGCAAGGCATTGACGCGAGCGCATCCGATGCCTGACGAACCGCTCGATCTCGACCGTCACCGCGGCATGGCGGCGCAAAAGGCGACCGACATCCGCCGTGCGCTCGCGGAGGTCGAAACCCATGCACGGGAACTGCGCGAGCGCCGGGCCGAGGTGGAAGACCATCTGTTGTCGATTCCCGCCGCGTCATGGCCGGAGGCGGCCGCCAAGGCGCGCTATGTGCTCAAGCTGTACGCCGCGGGCCTGCCGCCGGAAGACACAAGGCATCGCGATCTCGTCGCGGCCATCCTCGTGGACTTTGCTCGGCTTAGCGAGCGGGGCTGAGGCATCATTGGCTGCGCCGCTGTCAAGGAGTGGGTCATATGACGCTCATGCCCGGCCGCTTCATCGGCTATGAATACGACAGGATGGTCGTCCTGTTCTCGCTGCTCGACGGCCAGAGGGAGGTCCCCTGCGCGATTTCAACTTCAGCCATGGATGAGTTGGAGGGTGTGGTGCGCGCGAGAGCGGGCCAGCGCGAGGCGCAATTCATGCGGTTGCGCGAGCGCATCGAGACCTGCGCCGCCGGCAAATATCAGGCGAGTGAGTTCGAAGGCACGCCGCCCAGCATTTTTCAGGCGAACGACGAGGCCCGTAGGCTCGGGCTGATGTGTCGTCAACTTCATAAAGTCAGCGCTGGCCCAATCCGCCAGACTTATTACCTCTCCTTCCTCAGCCTCCATCCCAGGAACTTCGAGCAGTTCCAACACGTGCAGCCCCCTGGCATCGAGAAAGAACGTATGCTGCCCAAACAGTTCGTGGAACTGTGCGGCTGCCGGATGATCCTCGGCAAGCACTTGTGCCTGAAACTGTGACAGCGTTTTCGTTATCTGGGCTTCATTCAACTTCATGACCTGTTCCTGATCTTCAGCCCTGAGCCCTTCGTCTATTGCTCCGTCGTCGTAGCTCAGAGCTCGTTGTGGATGGTTGCGTTACGGACCAGCTGCAAGTACCAAGTCGGCGGGCGACTGGCCGATCCGTCTCACACGCCTATTAGGTCTAGCGTATGCCGCTATCCGCGGACTGAGCGCTCCCAATTGTTCCATAGCAGCTTTGGATCACCTCGCTGCGAGAGTTAATTTTGCTGCATGCCAGCAATTGGCGACCTTCTGCTGGTTCTCTTGAATATCTTTCACCGCACTCCTCAACGCATGGGCTGAAAGTCCGCCTCACCTCGATGGATTCTCGCAATTCGATCCTGTTCAACTTTGGTGCGGTAAAGGCAAAATGGGCCGTGGGGGGATCAGCTGCCCACGCCAACTCGGCCAACTGGCCTCTGAGCTAACGTTTTTGGCGTTGATGCCGATCGGGGGACGCTTCGCGCCGGTGAAGCCACTGACTCGCGCTCGAAAAAGTGACCGTTTGGGCCGTCAGTAACGGCTCCAGCAGCCGGAAAAGTTTTGGCAGAACGAGCCATAATTTCCCCTAACCCTGCCCGGCGTGGTAACCTAACCTGAGGAAGAACCGATAGCTCCTTCACGGCCACGGGCACCGGCCGACCAACTGATTGGAGGCTGTCATGATCGGCGGTAAGCGGCCGGCCATCGCCACAGTCATCGTCGCAGCGTGGCTTTTTGGCGGCACTTGTAGCGCGGATGTCTTTAAGCTTCATACCACGATCCTGCCGAACACCGACCTGTTTGGAATGGACTTAGGACCTGGAATCCCTTCCGCCGACCCTGATTCGTGTCGGCAGGAATGCACCAAGAACAAAGATTGTGCGGCCTTTACCCACGACGCGACGAGGTCACTCTGTTTTCTTAAATCTAGCGTGCCGTCGGAAAGCGCCAACTCGTGCTGCGTGTCTGGGGTATACCGCACGCTTTCCACTGAGATCGACACAGATCGTCCAGGCATGGACATCCCTCAGCTTCTTGTGACCATCACGCCGCCGACACCGGAGTTCTGCCGCGATCTCTGCGGGGGCTTTCGATCCTGCCGCGCGTACACATACGTCCGTCCCGGCGCGCTAGGGCCTACATCCAGCTGCAACCTTAAGTCAGGTGTGCCGACAGCCTCGCCGAGCCAGTGTTGCGTGTCCGGCATGCATTCTCTTGTTTCCACGGAGACCGATACAGCTCGTTTCGGGATGGACTACATGGTGTTCAATCTGTCCCTAGCTCAGCCCGAATGGTGTCGCCAAGCCTGTTCCAAGGATACGCATTGTCACGCATACACATACGTAAATCCGACCCCAACGGCACCTGCTCAATGCTTACTGAAGTCAGGTGTCCCAGCAGCGTCATCAAATCAATGCTGCGTATCCGGCACAGCTTTGAACGTAGTCTTGTTTGCTCCCGAGTCACGGCCTTCCTGCATAGCTCTCAATCCTGCTGTGGGCTGCAGTATATTCGGATGCCCTCCGATCCGTCCGGAAATGCTTTCCTCGAGCGAGGTCCTCAAGAGCATTGCTAAACTCAGCTCGGACGATCCAACGAAGCACACCTTTGACATCGCGGTCTATACGCCAAGCGCTGATGACGCATGGGAGGTTTGGATCGAGCAGTTTCCCCAGCCACCCATTAGCTCGAATACGACGTTGATTGCTCTGGAAAATCACGACAATGACGGCCTATCGGAGATTTTGACAGTCGACAGTGCGACATGTGCAATAGGGACCCAATCGACTAGGCCGTGTGGACTCTTGGGATTCTCAAATCAGATTGAACGTGATTCAAGGCTTTCTTTTAGGAGGAAGC
>NZ_JBEGDB010000274.1:0-10855 GCF_043638955.1 Bradyrhizobium sp. 31Argb
GGGGATTTGTTGGGCATACGTTCTCCGTTAGAGAACTGTCCCTAATTTCCCGTGTCTCACTTTTGGGGGGCACTCCAGCATGCGCCGATGCAGTGTCCCCGGATTGCGCTGCGCTTCATCCGGGCTACGACGCCGATCAATGCTTGAGCCGGTAGCCCGTCCGGAAGATCCACCAGACAATCGCCAGGCAGGTGGCGAGGAAGCCCAGGGTCATGCCGAGACTCAGGCCGACGCCGACATCGGCGATCCCATAGAAGCTCCAGCGGAAGCCCGAGATCAGGTAGACCACGGGGTTGAGCAGGGTGATGGTGCGCCAGCCCGAGGGCAGCATGTTCACGGAATAGAAGCTGCCGCCCAGGAACGTCAGCGGCGTCACCACCAGCATCGGGATCATCTGCAGCTTCTCGAATCCATCGGCCCAGATGCCGATGATGAAGCCGAACAGGCTGAAGGTGACGGCAGTCAGCACCAGGAAGGTCAGCATCCAGATCGGGTGATTGATGTGCAGCGGCACGAACAATCCGGCTGTCGCCATGATGATGAGCCCGAGGATGATCGACTTCGTCGCGGCCGCCCCGACATAGCCGATGATGATCTCGAAATAGGAGATCGGCGCCGAGAGGATTTCATAGATCGTGCCGACGAATTTCGGGAAATAGATGCCGAAGGATGCATTGGCGATGCTCTGCGTCAGCACCGACAGCATCACGAGCCCGGGCACGATGAAGGTGCCGTAGCTGACGCCCTCGACCTCCGTGATGCGCGAGCCGATCGCGGCGCCGAACACCACGAAATAGAGCGAAGTCGACACCACCGGCGAGACGATGCTCTGCAACAGCGTGCGCCAGGTGCGCGCCATTTCGAACAAATAGATTGCGCGGATCGCCCGATAATTCATGGTGTCCTCACTAGCGCTCTGATTTCGAAGTTCGCACGCGTTCGCGGAGCCTCCAATGCGAACTTCGAAATCAGAGGAGCGCTAGCAAATCTATGATTCTGGTGCGGCATTAAAGTTTGAAGTTCCTATGACGAGGGTGCGGCAAACCCTGATACGAACTTCAAACTTGCTGCACCAGGCTGACGAAGATGTCTTCGAGCGAAGACTGGCTGGTCTCGAGGTCGGAGAAACGGATTCCGGCGTTGCGGAGATCGCCGAGCAGGCTTGTGATGCCGGTGCGTTCGCCCGCGGTGTCGTAATCATAGATCAGCTCGGTGCCGCCTTCCGAGAGCACGAGATGATAGGGCGCAAGCGCAGGCGGAATGGCGTCGATCTTGTGCGCCAGATGCAGCTTGAGCTGCTTCCTGCCGAGCTTCTCCATCAGCTTGGCCTTGTCCTCGACCAGGACGATCTCGCCCTTGTTGATGACGCCGATGCGGTCGGCCATCTCCTCGGCTTCCTCGATGTAATGCGTGGTCAGGATGATGGTGACGCCGGCATCTCGCAGCGTCCGCACCACTTCCCACATGCCCTTGCGCAGCTCGACGTCGACGCCGGCGGTCGGCTCGTCCAGGAACAGTATCTGCGGCTCGTGCGACAGCGCTTTCGCGATCATCACGCGCCGCTTCATGCCGCCCGACAGCGTGATGATCTTGGAATCCTTCTTCTCCCAGAGCGAGAGGTCCTTCAGCACCTTCTCGATATGAGCGGGGTTCTTCGGCTTGCCGAACAGGCCACGGCTGAAGCTCACGGTCGCCCATACCGTCTCGAACGAATCGGTGTGCAGTTCCTGCGGCACGAGGCCGATCGTCGCGCGGGCGGCGCGGTAGGACTTGATGATGTCGTGGCCGTTGACCGAGACGCTGCCTTCACTCGGATTGGCGATGCCGCAGACGATGCTGATCAGCGTGGTCTTGCCGGCGCCGTTCGGCCCGAGCAGGGCAAAAATCTCGCCGCGCCGGATATCGAGATTGATCTTGTTCAGCGCCCTGAAACCGGAGCCGTAGACTTTTGAGAGATTGGAAACGGAAATGATCGTCGACATGGCTAACGGTGATGGGCTGGCGGGAAAAGTACAGGGAACGCGACGTTGCGCCGCGCGAGAGGAGGGGCGGCCAGTACATAGGTACGCTTGGCTGGTTCTGCAATCCGTCGAAACGACGATCAGTTCACTCCGCCGCGTGAGCGCGCGCGGGTAATTCAATCAGGGCGACCATATAGGTCTTTATGTCGTTCGCGATCTCCGGCTCGGCCTTCAGCTCGGTCAGTGTTCGCGGACGCGGCAGCGACTTGCCGTCATTTTCAAGGCTTTCCGCATAGAGCTGCAAGGCCTCCGGCGCATTGCGCAAGGCTTCATCGATATCATCGCCGCCGGAAGTGCAGCCGGGCAGATCCGGAAACCAGACACCCACGCTGTGCTCGGGTCCGGCGTCCTCAACAATCGCGACGTAGTGAGCCATGGCCAACCTCAATCGGGCTTCCAGCCTGCACCTTTATAGATGGCGCGCATCAGTCCTTTCCCCAAGTCCTTCTTTGGGTGCGGAATGACCAGCGTTTCGCCGGATATGGGATTCTTGAACACGTGGTGCGAACCGGTAACGCGAACAAGTATCCATCCTTCCCGCTCCAGGCGGCGTATGGTCTCGCGGCTGTTGGTCAACATGAAACCCCACCCTGGATCATGTAGACCTTAAAGCCTGTTCTGCCGGCATTAAGTGAGCGACCCGCAGGACACCCTCTTACACCCGCTCCACGAAACTATCGACCACCTTTTTCTCGCCGGCCTTCTCGAAGGCGATGGTGAGTTTGTTGCCGTCGATCTTCACCACATGGCCGTAGCCGAATTTCTGGTGGAACACGCGGTCATCGAGCGAAAATTCCGAAACCGTGCCGGTGGATTTCGCCACCAGTTCGCCTTCGATCACCATCGGGCCGCGCTTGTTGCGGCCGAAACCGCCGAACGGCGATTGCTCCTCGTCGAATCCGCCGCGCGAGCCGCCGCGGTTCTGGTTGCGGGCGCGGTTGGCCTGGGCGCGCTGCCAGCCCGGTGTCGTGTAGCTGGAGCCAAAGGCTTCGACATTGTCGAAGCGCGAGGGGCCGTAGCCGCCGGCGCCGCCCCAGCCGGAGCCGCCCTTGGATTCCGTGATCTCGACATTATGCGCCGGCAATTCGTCGAGGAAGCGTGAGGGAATCGTGGTCGACCAGGTGCCGTGGATGCGGCGGTTGGTGGCGAAATAGATTTTTGCCCGGCGCCGCGCGCGGGTCAGCCCGACATGGGCGAGGCGGCGCTCTTCCTCGAGGCCCGCGCGGCCCTGCTCATCCAGCGTGCGCTGGCTTGGAAACAGGCCTTCCTCCCAGCCGGGCAGGAAGACGTTGTCGAACTCCAGGCCCTTGGCGGAATGCAGCGTCATCAGCGAGACGGCCTCGTCGCCGGCTTCGCCGTCGCGGTCCATCACCAGCGAGATGTGCTCGAGGAACCCTTGCAGGTTCTCGAACTCTTCCATCGAGCGAATGAGCTCTTTGAGGTTGTCGAGCCTGCCGGCGGCGTCCGCCGAGCGGTCCTTCTGCCACATCTCGGTGTAACCGCTCTCGTCGAGCACGACCTCGGCCAGTTCCGTGTGCGAGGTCACCTCGCTCTGCGCCCGCCAGCGGTCGAATTGCTGCACGACACCGCGGAGGCTCCCGCGCGCTTTCGGCTTCAACTCGTCGGTCTCCGCTACGGCGCGCGCGGCCTCGAACAGCGGAATGCGGCGCTTGCGGGCGTGGTCGTGCAAGAGCTGCACGGTGGCGTCGCCGAGCCCGCGCTTCGGCACATTGATGATGCGCTCGAAGGCGAGATCGTCGGCGGGTGAATTGATCGTGCGCAGGTAAGCCAGCGCATCGCGGATTTCGGCGCGCTCATAGAAGCGCGGACCGCCGATCACGCGATAGGGCAGGCCAAGCGTGACGAAGCGGTCTTCGAACTCGCGCATCTGGAACGAGGCGCGCACCAGGATCGCGATCTCGTTCAAATTCTCGCCGGCGCGCTGCAGATCCTCGATCTCCTCGCCGATCCCGCGCGCTTCCTCCTCCGAATCCCAGGAGCCGGTGACGGTGACTTTCTCGCCATCCTGGTCCTCGGTGCGCAGGGTCTTGCCGAGCCGGCCTTCATTGTGCGCGATCAGATGCGAGGCGGCGGCGAGGATGTGGCCGGTCGAGCGATAGTTGCGTTCGAGGCGAATGACTTTTGCGCCGGGAAAATCGTGCTCGAAGCGCAGGATGTTGTCGACCTCGGCACCGCGCCAACCGTAGATCGACTGGTCGTCGTCGCCGACGCAGCAGATGTTCTTGGGTGGAGTGGATGCAGAAGAGGTGACCTCCGTCATTCCGGGATGCGCTGAAAGCGCAGACCCGGAATCTCGAGATGAGTTCACTTCATCTCCGGATTCCGGGTTCGCATCTTCGATGCGCCCCGGAATGACGGTAGAGAGAGGAGCCGACTTGGACGACGGCGCCTGCGACAGCAGCCGCAGCCAGAGATACTGCGCGACGTTGGTGTCTTGATATTCGTCGACCAGGATGAACTTGAAGCGGTTCTGGTATTGCCTGAGCACATCCGGGTTCTCGCGGAACAGGCGGATGTTCTCGAGCAAGAGATCGCCGAAATCGGCAGCGTTGAGGATCTTCAGCCGTTCCTGATAGCTCGCATAGAGCTTGCCGCCCTTGCCGTTGGCGAAACTCGCGGCTTCGCCGGCCGGCACCTGTGACGGCGTCAGGCCGCGGTTCTTCCAGGTGTCGATCAATCCGGCCAGCATCCGCGCCGGCCAGCGCTTGTCGTCGATGTTCTCGGCCTGCAGCAGTTGCTTCAACAGCCGCACCTGGTCGTCGACATCAAGCACGGTGAAGTTGGATTTGAGCTGCACCAGCTCGGCATGGATGCGCAGGATGCGTCCCGCGATCGAGTGGAAGGTGCCGAGCCACGGCATGCCTTCGACCGCCTGGCCGAGCATCTGGCCGAGCCGCAGCTTCATCTCGCGCGCCGCCTTGTTGGTGAAGGTCACCGACAGGATCTCGTGCGGCCGTGCGCGGCCCTGGCTCAGGATATGGGCGATACGGGTAGTCAAGACCCGCGTCTTGCCGGTGCCGGCACCGGCCAGAACCAGCACAGGACCGTCCAGCGTCTCCACCGTCTCGCGCTGCTCCGGATTGAGCCCTGCGAGATATTGCGGGCTTGCCGCCGCACGGGCGCGTGCGGCGATGCCGCCGGGCACTGGCGAGGCCGCCGGAGCAGGGGCGTGTGGCAGGGGCTTGCGCAGATCAGTCAATAACGAAGTCCTTGATTCTCAAGTCGATAACATGGCACTCGCGCCGCCGGTTTGCGAGGGCAGCATGGCCAATAAAAGGCCGGTTTTCGGCGTGCCACGGGCGTCGCCAAAAGCCCAGCCGGGATCGCAATAGTTTCATCAAGATTCGATTGACTGGCGGGCGCGTAGGCTTGCCAAAATGCGAATCTCAACTCAAGATTGTTGAATTCGCCGGCTTGCATCTCTGGGGGAGGCGTCATGGCAAGGAACGATACTCCGAAGGAACTGCTTGATGCGCTCAACCTGGTCAGCGGCGAGAAGGGAGCCCGGCCGGAATCCTTGGGGCTGCTTGAGGCAAGGCATGTTGAGCGAGTGCGGACCGTCTTCGAAGATCCCAACATCGTCGGCATCGGAATTGCGGACAAGATCACCGAGAAGAAAGACACCGGCGAACTGAGCGTGTGCTTCTACGTCGAAAAGAAGATCGCCAAGAGCCGGATGAAGAGCCAGAAGATGATCCCTCCCGTTCTGAGTGTGCCGGGTCGCAAGGCGGTATTCACCGATGTCCAGGCGATCGGAAAGGTTCGTCCCCAAGTCAACAAGCAGAAGTCGCCGCTGCTCAGCGGCTATAGCATCGGAAATCTGACGGATACGGGAACCCTTGGGGCGATCGTCAAGAAGGGGAAGAAGCTGTTCGTGCTCAGCAATTCCCACGTGCTTGCCAAGAGCGGATTGGGGAAGGTCGGCGACAAGATCGTCTTTCCCGGCGAGTCCGACAATGGCGGCAGGGATCAGGTCGTCGCGACATTATCCGCTATCCTGAAGTTCAAGACCGGTGACGATTTTCTCAACCGCGTGGATGCGGCTCTCGCCGAGATCGATCAGGACTTTCTCGACAAGATAGATTTTTCCATACGCGGAGCGGCTTCTCCCTTTGCGACCACCAATCCGGTGCGCGGGATGAAGATCGTCACGCGCGGACGGACGTCGGAAGATGCCGATGGCGAAGTCCAGGACGTCCACTTCAGGATCGTCATGCCCTATCCGGGCCTCGGCAAGATCGGGTTCCTGGACCAGGTGAAGTGCACGCATTATTCGAAGCCTGGCGATTCCGGCGCAATCATCGTCGACAAGGCAAGCAAGAAGATCGTCGGTTTGCACTTTGCCGGGTCGGGTGCCGCGAGTATCTTCAATCCGATTGCCGAGGTCATGAAGGCGCTGAAGTTCCGCTTCGTGAAAGCATGAGAAGCGGACCGGCCATGCGGATTGGTGATGGCGAACGAGCAACAGGCCAACAAGGCACGCGAACTCAACAGTCGCGAACTGCTGAAATGCGGCGCCCATGCCATCGGCGTGGAGGCGGGGAAGGATCACGGCAAGCGCGGCTGGGTCGTCGTCGCGCATGTCGCTCCGGAAGCCAACGTGACGCTGCCTCCCACGCTTGCCGTCGCGACGGAAAAGGGGGACGTCCAGGTGCCGCTGGTCTGCGTAAAGAGCGAGCCTTTCAAACCGGAATGATTCTCGCAAACATGGGGGGATAAAATGCCGAGCTTCGTATTGCGCCAATCGATGCTCAAGCATCGAGGGCCGTTTCTTGCCGAACCGCAGAGCGTTCGGGCCGAGGGCGATCGCGTGGTGCCGGTCCGGACCGACGTCTTCATGCCGGAAATGGTTCCGCGCAACTGCCATCTCGAAGAATACGAGAAAGTCAGGGTTCCCGCAGTCGACGTCGATCAGGAAATCATCGCCTATTGCTCGCCGGATTCGACTTTCGCGGTGACCAAGAAGCTGTTTGACGATGCGAAGAGGTCGATCCTGATCGGCATCTATGACTTTTCCGCCGAGTATATCAAGCAGCTCGTGCTGGATGCGCTCGCGCGCGGCGTCAAGGTCAAGCTCATGCTCGATATCGACAGCAAGGATGAGCAGGAGCTGTTCGACGACCTGAACGATGCCGGGGTCGACGGCGTGCCGGCACCATCGTGCGCCAGTCATCGGGTGCACTTCTTCAGCTCATCGCACGAGAAGGTGATCGTCATCGATGGCGAATGGTGCATCGTGCAGAGCGGTAACTACAGCGAGAACAGCATACCCCTCAACGTGAAGGACGGCGGCGATCCCGCTCACTTCCGGCCCGGCAATCGCGACACCGGCCTGGCGATCCGCTCCAGGAAGCTTTCGAAATTCTTCACCGGCATTCTCGAAAGCGACATGAATCTCGAGCTGACGGGACCGGAAGCGCTGGCTCAGGCCATTGCAGCGGCCAACGCTTTCATGATCGAGCGGGCGCCGACGAAGATCCCGGCCAAGCTGTTTCCGAGCAAGACTTTCAAGCTCACCAAGCCGCTTGCCGTCCAGCCGGTCCTCAGTCCGGACAACTACATGCAGGTGATCCCGGCGAAGCTTCGGGCGGCAAAGAAGTCGGTATTGATCGAGCAGCAATACATTCGTGGCAAGCAGCCTGACATCCAGAAATTGCTGACGGCAATTGCGGACGCGCGAAAGCAGAACAAGAAGCTGGATATCCGCATCATTCTCGGCAAGGTCTTCGGCAAGGAGGATCTCGACGCCGAGAAGAAAAACCTGGCGCTGCTAAAGCAGCAGTTCGGCCTCGTGGCCGGCAAGAACATACGATACATCGATACGACCCGCTTCGTGCATTGCCATAACAAGATGATCCTGGTCGATGGCCAGGATGTCCTGGTCAGTTCGCAGAACTGGTCCGATTCCGCCGTCTCCAAGAATCGCGAGGCCGGCGTATGGCTCTCTCATCCGGGCATCTGCGATTACTTCACGCAGATATTCGAGAGCGATTGGAAGACTGCGCGCAATGCGCCGACAGCTCCCGCCAAGGAGATCGTTGAGCCTGAGTCGCTGCGCGCCGGCGGATACGTCAGGGTGGCTCCCGCCGACTATCAGGAGGTGTAACAGCAGCGAAGGCCCGACCCTGCCGCCTCCAAAGCGTGGTTTTGTTCCGTGAGCAGCGGCAAATTTCGCGCTTCCACCGCACGGAACCATCGTTTTTTGGGCGGATTGTTTCCTTGAGTTTGGCGCGATGGTCAATCGCGTCGGTGGAAACGGAAAGCAGAGGGTTTGGCCATGCTAAGCTGGGTCGTAACGTTTTTGATCATCGCGTTGATCGCGGGTGTTCTGGGCTTCGGCGGCATCGCCGGCGTCTCCATCGAGATCGCCAAGACGATCTTCTTCATCGCCATCATCCTGTTCCTGATCTCGGCAGTCGTCGGCTTGGTGCGCGGCCGCTCAAGGGTCTAGGTGGATATTTGGTTGGCGCATGATCTCTGCGCAAACGCGTGGCGTTTGTCGCGGGAAAACCGGTCCCCACTTTTCCGGATCATGCGCTCCTAACGTGAGGGCATCGCCACGCTGCGGCCGATGCCCTCGGGGCGCGGGACCAACGCATGGATATCTGCGATCGCCTTGATGCGGGCGCGGATATCGGATGGGAATGGGGCAACCTTGCGCGAGTTCATGTCGATATGCAGCGACATGTTTTCGGAGGTCGCCGAGATCCAGCCTTCCGTCGCGTGGCGCAGCTCCTCGAAGGTGTGCAGCCGCTTGTCGTCGGCGCCAAGCAGATAGACCGTGACCTGGACGGGATCGCCGAGATTGATCTCGCGCAAATAGCGCACGTGGCATTCGGCGGTAAAGGTCGACCCTTGGCGCTCTTTCTTGTAGGCGGGGCCGATGCCGAGCTGCAGCCAGATCTCGTCGATGGCGCGGTCGAACATCACGTTGTAATAGGCCATGTTGAGGTGGCCGTTATAGTCGATCCATTGCGGCTCGACCTGCATCACCGAGGACAGGAACGGGGCGGAGGGCAGTTTCGTGTCCCTGGCGGCATTAACGGTCGTCATCATGCATTCCTGTTTGTTTGTGTCGTGCTCTTGACCCCTTATATAACCTTTGCCACGGTCGGCTGAAGCCGGGAGGAAATTTCACGTGGCGACTACGATTTCGAACAATCCAGCGCGTCCGGAGCCGCAGGCCCTCAAGCGCGCGATCGACGCGCTGGCGGCGCGCTTCGGCAATCGCCTGATCACCTCGCAGGCGGTGCGCGACCAGCACGCCCACACCACGACCTGGCTGCCGCCGCAGCCGCCGGATGCGGTGGTGATGGCGCAGGAGACCGCCGACATCCAGGATGTGGTGCGGATCTGTGCCAAACACCGCGTTCCCGTGATCGCGTTCGGCACCGGTACCTCGCTGGAGGGCCAGGTGAACGCGCCGGCCGGCGGCATCTGCATCGATCTGCGCGACATGAACCGCGTGCTCGCCGTGCATGCCGAGGACCTCGACTGCGTGATCGAGCCCGGCGTCACGCGGAAGGCGCTCAACGAGCATCTGCGCGACCAGGGCCTGTTCTTCCCGATCGATCCCGGCGCCGATGCCTCGCTCGGCGGCATGACCTCGACGCGCGCCTCCGGCACCAACGCGGTGCGCTATGGCACCATGCGGGAGAACGTGCTGGCGCTGAAGGTCGTGCGCGGCGACGGCGAGATCATCACCACGGGCACGCGGGCGAAGAAATCCTCCGCCGGCTACGACCTGACGCATCTGTTCGTCGGCGCCGAGGGCACGCTCGGCATCATCTCCGAGCTCACAATCAAACTACGCGGCATCCCCGACACGATCGCGGCGGCCGCATGTTCGTTCGAGACCGTGCGCGGCGCCTGCCAGGCGACGATCCTGGCGATCCAGACCGGCATTCCCGTCGCCCGCATCGAGCTCTTGAATGCGGCGCAGGTGAAGGCGTGCAACGCCTATTCGAAACTGACGCTGCCGGAGACGCCGCTGTTGCTGCTCGAGTTCCACGGCAGCGAGGCCGAGGTCGCCGAGCAGTCGAAGAACTTCAAGGAGATCGCCTCCGAATGCGGCGGGCTCGGTTTCACCTGGACCACCAAGCCGGAGGACCGCACAAAGCTCTGGCAGGCGCGGCATGACGCCTATTGGTCGGTGAAGGCGCTGCGGCCCGGCTCCGGCGTGGTCGCGACCGACGTCTGCGTGCCGATCTCGCGGCTGGCCGATTGCGTCACCGAAACCGAAGAGGATCTGAAGCGGCTCAATTTGCTCTCTCCGATCGTCGGCCATGTCGGCGACGGCAATTTCCATTGCTCGCTGGTCTGCGACGTCGACAATGCCGAGGAGATGGCACGCGGCGAGGATTTCATGCATCGCCTGGTCGAGCGCGCGCAGGCGATGGGCGGCACCTGCACCGGCGAGCATGGTATCGGGCAGGGCAAGCAGAAATATCTCGAAGCCGAGCTTGGACCCGAGGCGCTCGACGCCATGCGCGCACTGAAGAAGGCGCTCGACCCGCAGAATATCTTCAATCCGGGCAAGATCGTGCCGGCGTAGCCAGAGGATACGTTTCGCAACGCGCTTCAACGCCGGTTATGCGCGGAGTAAATTTCGAGGCGAAACGATATGGCCGTCCGGCAAGACCAGCACGCGGCCTTTCTGCGTCACAGCGGACATGGCTGGACTTGCCGCTGGATTGCCCCTGTAGCGAATGACCCCCAACGGACATTCGGACGGCCGTTCAGGTAAGGTTCCGGGGCTGCCAATCTGTTCCAATGCGCGGCTGTGTCCGTATTTGTCCGCCGTCTCCAAAGTT
>NZ_JBEGDB010000275.1:0-10770 GCF_043638955.1 Bradyrhizobium sp. 31Argb
TCATCGCGCTTTAGGTTATTGTTTGAGCATGATCTTTTCGGAAAACCGCTTCACACTTTTCCGGATCATGCTCTAGCCGATATCACTTGATGCGCCGCTTCAGTGCCGCGTCTACGCCCGGGCGAAATGTTGCGAGGAAATCGGTTGCGGTCGCGAAGTCGCGTTCGTCCGCTCTCCGACGGCTGGAAATCGCTTCTGACATCTCGATTGCTGGCAGTGTGCTTGACCGAGACAGTCGGTCTAGTTCTGCCCTGAGACGGACGACCTGCCCGTGACGAGTTGCCAAGTCATGGCTTATGCGGAGCAGCGCAATGAGAAGATCGCATTCTTCCATAGCGTCGAATTGAATCCTGGCTATCAGTCGTTAAGCGGCCGCTGCCGCAATCTCTGGTCCATTGTCAGCGTTCAAGAACAGGACGTCCTCGAGTCCCTCACGGCTGTTCAGCCGCACGTAGACGTCAACGATATGCTGCATGGCGATTGACACCGCACTCGCTCAAGAAATTCGATTGGACCTTGAAAGCGACGGGAAATGCCGTCGGTCCTGTAATTAAATAGCGGTAGCGCCGGGCGCACTTGCCTCGACCCACCGCCCTGATAATCGCACTTCGGACGGTAGGCAAGGAGTATGGCCCATAAAAGCCTGTTCGAGGGGGTAGCGCAACCGCAATGACACCTTGCCAACAAACACCTCGGCAAGATCGTGGTGACGCTGTAAGCCGCTCAGATTGCAGACCCGTATAGGGTGGGCAAAGGCGCACTTGCGCCGTGCCCACCATCCACATTTGGTGCAAGAGAAGGTGGGCACGCTGCGCTTTGCCCACCCTACGCGCCACGAATCTGTAAGGCGCTCATTGCCCACCATCGTTGCCGGCGGGCAACGATCATCGTGGTTCGCCGGAAAATGCCTGCTGCAGTGCTGTCAGCCTGTCGAGCGCAGCTTGCGGCAACGGGCCTTTTTCGACCGCGGCGAGTGCGTCCTCGAACTGCTGCGGCGTCGCCATGCCGACCAGGATCGTGCCCATCGCCGGGTGGGATATTGCAAATCGCGTGGCGGCTTCGGTCAGGCTCGCCGCGAACCCCTCCGTGACCAGCGCGATGAGACGGCGTGCGCGATCGATGTCGGCATCGTAGCTCATCGCCGAACCGATCGGCTCGGGCGCCGGACCCGCAATCGGATGACGCTCGGCTGAGCCCGACAGCGCGCCGCCGGCCAGCACGCGAATGCCCACGACGCCAACGCCGGCGGCCTTGGTGTGATCGAACAATCGTCCATAATCTTGCGCCGGATAGCTCGGCGGCAAATCGTCGGCGGCAGATGGATTGAGCATGTTGTAGACGATTTGAGCGCTGTCGAAGACGCCGGCATCGATCACTTGCTGCAGCGCCGCCGTGTCGCCGACGGCCGTCATCCCGAGGAAACGAATCTTCCCCTGCTGACGCAGCCGCTCGAACGCCGGCACCACGTCGTCGAGCACCTGCTGGACGCTCAGCGCCGATCCGCCTCCGTTCCCGGCAATCGCATTGTGCAGATGAAAGATGTCAACCCGGTCAAGACGCAGTCGCGCCAGGCTGCCTTCGAGCGACATCCTGACGGCGTCCGCAATCCGGCCAAACTCGCTGGGCGGCAACCGGACCTTGGTGCCGACGGCCACATTGGCCGGTTTCAGCTTTTGCAAGACGCGGCCAAGATTCTTTTCCGATTCGCCATCGCCGTACTGCACCGCGGTGTCGAAGTAGTTGACGCCGGCGGCGATCGCCCGCGCGATGGTCCGCTCCTGGTCGACCGGATCGCCGCGCACCATAAACCCGCCCACCGCGCCGCAGCCGAAGCCCAGCACCGAGAGCTGCATTCCCGTGCGTCCAAAGACCCGCAATTGCATCGCTGTTCCTCCGGCTGATTGAAGATTATGCAATGTCGAACGCCGGCTACTCAACCGCAACATTTGCCGCGTGGTGATGCCCTCACTTTTCGATTTCCGGCCCTCTGACTGCGGCCTTGTGGTCAGACCGACACCCTGTCTGCGCCTGCAGAAACTGGAGCAAAGTCGCGAGCACGTGCTCACTTTGGGTTGGTTGCCTTGAGTTAGTGCGTTGCTACCAGTAAGCTCGCGGCATGCTGAAACACTTGCTCTTTGATGTCCTTGGCCACGTTTCCGGTCTTAGCGATGCGCAACTTGAGCAAATCGAGCAGTCATTGCCGGCGACTAGGGCGCTGATCGATCTTCTCAACAAGGCTCATCCGGTCATCGAACACGCGCAGACGCTCTATGTCGAAGCGCAGCCGCTGATCGATCAAGCCAGGAAAGAGTGGCAAACGATCGGCCCGGCCGCGCAAATCCTGTTTGACGTGATCTCGCATCACCTCAACAAAGGCAGTTCGCCGGCGGAGGCCACTGAGGCCGTTCGCGCGGCGCTCAGTGGGTCAATAAAGGGTGTAGCACAGGATCGCGGGATGGATCCGGGAATGAACCGCGTGACCGTCTTTGGGGGGACTGGATTTGTTGGTCGTCGCATCGTGCGCTGTTTGGGTGATTCCACCGCTACGGTGCGCGCAGCCTCACGCCGTACGGGGCGGGCCGAGGGCGATAACGTGGAACAGATCGTTGCCGATGCACATGACGAACGCTCCGTGGAGGCCGCTATTGCGGGCGCCGACGGCGTCGTCAACGCGATCAGCCTATATGTCGAGCATGGAGGCGACACATTTCATTCGGTGCACGTCGAAGCGGCGGCCAGGATCGCTGGAGCCGCGCGCCGGGCCGGGATCAAACGGTTCGTGCACCTGTCAGGAATAGGCGCCGACGCGACCTCGTCTTCGCCCTATATTCGCAGTCGCGGCGAGGGCGAGGCGGCCGTGCAAGCCGCATTCCCCGGCGCTGTCATTGTTCGCCCGGCGGTCATGTTCGCGCCGGACGACGCCTTTCTCACGACAATTCTCGGGCTGCTCCGGACCTTGCCAGCCTATCCGCTGTTCGGCGACGGCAGGACGAGGCTTCAACCGGTGTACGTCGACGACGTCGCCGCGGCGATCGCAAATATCCTGCGGCAAACCCAAAAGCCTTATCCCATCTACGAACTGGGCGGCCCGCGCATTTACTCATACGAGGAGCTGTTGCGGACCATTGCGCGTACCGCAGGATTGCGGCCGGTGCTGGTACGAACACCCTTTGCTCTCTGGGATGCCGTCGCCAGTCTCGCTGAAGTCCTGCCGCAGCCACCACTCACGCGCAATCAGGTCGAGCTGATGCAGATCGACACGACGGCCTCGGACAGTCGGCCGGGACTTGGCCGGCTTGGCATTTCGCCGCGATCGCTCGAAGAAGAGCTCAAAGCGATGCTCAAGCGCACAAACGTGGAAACTCAAGACGCAAGAGGAATTCGCGCCAAGTAGAGGAAAGAAGACTCGGTACTGCGGCACGAGCGACAGTGTCAACGACGAGTTGGCCTCGCCGATAAGACCACCACAGCGATGACCGGTTTGGGTCAAACCCGGAAGTCGCCACGACGCGACTTCCGGGTTCAAATTGGTCGAGCGCTCGGTCTTACTTGTGTAATGGCGACGCCGGAGATCGCGAGCAGCCCACCGACAATCAACTTTGGGGTCATGCGGTCGCCAAGGAACAACACGCTCGAAATCAAGGCGAACACCGGAAGCAGCAGACCGAAGGGTGCGACGCGGCCCATGGAGCAACGGGCGATCAGCCAGAACCAAAGGCCAAACCCAACAATTCCTCCGATGAAAATTGTGTAGGAGAGTGCCAGCCAACCACGTTCATCCGCCGTAACAAGGCTCGCCAGTTGTCCATATTCAAGGAGCAACGACATCAACATGACCTGCGGCACCGTGAGCAGCGACGACCACCCCATCAACATCAGGGGATCAAAAGGGCCGTAGCGTTTCGTCAAGACGTTGGACACCGCGAATGCGAAGGCTGACCCGACCACAAGCAGCAGCGGAAGCGCGTTTGCCGACAGGCCAGGCTCCGCTGCCAACACCACCACGCCGAGGAATGCAAGCACCACTCCAGCGGACGTGGTGAGAGACGGCCTCTCCGCGAGCAGCGGCCAGGCTAACAGGACGGTGAAGGGCGTGGCGAGTTGATACGCGACGGCCGACATGCTTCCCGAGCCGAGCCCAAGGCCAACATAGAAGAGCCCGAAGTTCAGTCCACCAAAGAAAATCGAAATAGCCGCGATAGGGCCGAACTGTTGACGCGTGGGCCTTTTGACGAACGGAACAAGCAGCAGCGCGATGGCCAGGAAGCGCAGTGCGAGGAAGAAGAGAGGCGGAAATTCCGTAACGCCCACTTTGATGGCCACGAACTGATAACCCCAGAGCAAGGGAACGGCCACCGCGCAGACGATCTGGAGGGCAGACATGGCATCCTTCCTTTCAAGACCGATCAGTCTAGATATCGGCGCGCCACCAGCCGAGGCGTCCATGGGTTGTTTACCTGATGAAGCGGTCGAGCAGAGCGTCAACGGTGGCTTGCGATGTGTTCCGTGCCGGTGCCGTTTTGCCGACCACTCGCAGCCCCTCAACGAAACAGACGAGAATTCGGGCGGCACTTGTAGGCTCAACACCATCGGCCAACTTGCCCGCCGTCTTCGCACGGGAAAGCGCCTCCGCCACCCTGGCCTCCATGGCTTTGAAGAAGCTCGCGATGCGACGACCAACTTCAGCATCCTGGCCAGCCAGTTCCATGGCTGTGGCCACCAGCAGGCATCCGCGCCGACCATTGGCACCGCTCGTGCGGTCAACGTAACCGGCAAGGTAGGCCCGCAGGCCGTCGACCGGCTCTCTGCGGGGGTCGAGTTCGATATCCATCCGTGTCAGGGCATCGGCAATGTAGCGATCAAGCGCACGCAAGAAGAGCGAGTGCTTGTCACCGAAAGCGGCGTAAAGGCTGCCACGCGAGAGCTTGGTCGCACGAAGAAGGTCCGGCAGCGCCGTGCCGTGATAGCCGCGCGACCAGAACACACCCATCGCGCGTTCGACAGCGGCTTCCACGTCGAAACTTCGGGGGCGGCCACGGGGCAACTGCACTGGGGTTTGGCGGCTCATTGCTGATATTATAGACCAATTGGTCTTTAAATCGCAAGTGACCGCCAAGGTTCTTTTCCGATTCGGCATCGCCGTACTGCACCGCGGTGTCGAAGTAATTGACGCCGCGTGGTGATGGCCCTCACTTTCGATTTCCGGCGCTCTAACTGCGGCCAGCACGTAGCAGCCAACTAACCGACGCGTGGCTTTGTCCTGAAGTGAGACCACAAATGACCGATCAGCGATAGGGCTAGCGCGCCCACAACAATAGGGAGCCAAATCGACGTGGTTATGATGAAGAAGGAAATGACGACCACACGTCCAAAGACCGATCCGCTCACCGGGTACTGAAGACGTGCGAAATAAGCGTAGATAACAAAGATGACGGCTAGCACCATCCACCCGGCGACAAGCACCAGCAATAAGTCAATAAGTTCGCTGAGATAATGGTGCATGAGCGCACCTCCTGACAGCGTCAGCGCGAGTTGCTGTCCCAGCCAGCGCCCAACTCATGCGAAGGCGCAGCTTTCGATTCGGCCGAGCCAGGCCTGTCAACGCGCGCTCGTCGAGATGGCTCGGGCAAGGGCTCGTCCAACGCAATCATAACCATCGGCGGTGTTGTGCAATCCGTCAAACGTTACAAGTTCGCTCTGCGCGACCCCGGCATTGATCGAGTTTCGCATCAGCGCAAAACGAGAGAATAGCCCGACCCTTTCCTGTTTTGCGACATCGATGATGATGCCCTCCATCGTTGAGTAGCTGGCTGAAGCGAGCACCTGTGGCGCATATTGCATGTCCATCAACACGACGTCCGAAGACCCTGCCTTAAGTGCCCTAACCCCTTCAAGAACGCTTCTTTTGAGCCCTTCGTGCGGCCGGCCACCCCAGGCGACGTCATTGGTACCTAACTGCCAGATAACGAGATCGGGCGTGTGCGCGAACACGTCACGCGCGAAGCGTGCGATGTTGTTTGGAATCGTATCTCCGACTCGACCGCTGTTGATGACCTCGACCGTGGCGTTGGATCTAAGTCTCGAGAGCTCTCGGCGCATCACCTCCGGATATGTGGCCGCGGACCTAAGCACCCAGAGTCCTACTGTCGACGATGATCCAATCGCTACAATCTTTAGCGGCTCGCCAGATTTCAAACGCGCCGCCGTGCGGGGCAATTGTGCACCCAGCGAGACGTTGAAATTTGCCGAAAGGCATCTCTCCGCAGATGATAACTCGTCCTGTGCTTGAGAGGGCGCACTGCCAGACAATCCGACAAGCAAAGCCGCGACGATCGACGCTATTGTTCGAGCGATTCCGGCACGAAGGGCGAAATAGGTCAACATCTTCCCCCAATAATTGGTCAATTCTGTCTTGACAACCCTTGGTGCCAGACGCTTCGCTATGTCGTGCAATTACAGGTCGATTGACGCGTGGACAGCGAACAACACGATGAATCCGCGGATAGTCGAAACCGCGGATAGTCGCGGGCGAGACGATGACCGGAAAGCCTGTAGCGAAGCGGCTGGTATTCCATATTGGCGGCTATGATCCAATCACGTCGCATCTCAGCGCGCAACGACGCTTTGTGCGCGAAATTGCCAGGTTCCAACGCACCTGGTCAGTGAAAGCGACCGTTGACGGTTTGCGTGACACCGCCGATCAGATAGGATGGAATGTGATGACAACCGGCCCCGATTGGCTGGTCGAAACCGATTACCGTGTGGTCCGGTGGGACGACGTAATTCAGGCCTTCGGGCGTCGAAGCATTGGCTCACGCATTTCCGTCGGCATTCTTACGTTTCTGGATTTCGTTTTGTCCGGCACACTTTGGCGTTACCTGCTGACCAACTGGCGCTACGCAGGTTTCTTTCTCTATCCATTCGTCATGTTCGGACTGCTCATCGCGGCCGCCTTCTTGATTGGCGTGTTTGCATTCAAAGTCACCGGATCAATTGCCATTGCCACCGGTGGCGGTCTCTTCGGGTTCGCTGCCGTCTTGGCGGGTCCGTGGCGCTGGCTGCACCTGGGCGACTTGTTCGACGATTGGATTTTTTCTCGCGAGTACATTCGATGCGGCAATTCGGAAATCGAGCAAAGGCTAGACAGGCTGGCCGGCGAGCTCGTGGCTGCGGCGGGCAACTTTGCCGCAGACGAAATTTTGGTCTTAGGGCACAGCCTTGGGGCCGTACTTGCGGTTGATCTGCTTGATCGCGCTTTGAAGCTGGAGCCTGCGCTCGGTGGGAACAAAACGCCAGTCACATTCTTGAGCGTTGGATCATCCATACTCAAGGTCGGCCTGCACCCGAAAGCAATACGCTTTCGCACGACGATGGAACGCGTCGCCAAGTCGCGCGCGATCTTCTGGGGCGACTATCAGGCCCTCATCGATCCCCTGAACTTTTACAAAAGCCAGCCAATGGCCGAAATGGGCTTGTCGACAGAAAACGATGCGACTGTCAGGATCGTGAGACTCAGTCGAATGCTCGACCACGACATGTATCGACGCATCCGCTTCCATTTCTTCCGTTTGCACAACCAATTCGTCAGTGGAAATGACAGGCGAACATCGTACGATTACTTTATGCTGACATGCGGGCCTGTTTCAGCTAGATCCCAGACGCTCGCCCCGGACGGCGCCCTGTCCATGATCGCTGGCGACGGAGGACTTATTGCGAGCGCGCCGCTGTCAGAAAGCGAACTGCTGGGAAGCCCGGGCGCGGCAGCCTGACTCAAATGACGCCCACCATTTCAAAAGCCATTTTCGTCGCCTTGGCGATCGGCTGGTACCTCATACGTCACAAGTACGCGCGGCGCTCTCGCCGCGAAAGGATCGTATGGAGCGCCCGCGGCCCCGTGGAAACTGCGCTGCTGCTCATATCTCTTACAGGACTTGGACTTGTGCCGCTCCTCTACGTAGCGACAGCGATACCACGTTTCGCAGACTACAGTTTTCATCCCTTGCTCGCCTGGCTCGGCCTTTTCTTTGCGATTGCGGCTTTGGGTATGTTTCACCTGACGCATCGTGCGCTGGGACGGAATTGGTCGATCAGTCTCGATGTGCGTGAGAAGCATGAACTCGTGACGGAAGGGATTTACCGGAGAGTTCGACACCCGATGTATTCGGCATTTTGGCTGTGGGCTATCGCCCAGGCGTTGCTGCTGCCTAATTGGATTGCCGGCTTTGCGGGCCTGGCCGGTTTCGGGATCTTGTACTTTGGCCGCGTCGCAAGAGAAGAACGAATGATGTTGGAGACCTTTGGCGACAGCTATCGCGCGTATATGGCGAGGACTGGTCGGGTCTTCCCGCCGGTCCTGTGAAGCAGGTCCGGACAGATATTGGATATGTGGAACCACAAAGCGACCGAGTTCCAAAAAGCCTCAAATTCCGTGCCATTTTCGCAACAACTGACGAAAAACGGCCGTCGCGACCGCTAATTGCTCAGTCTATTTGTTGCTGCCATGGCGAGCATCAGGCTATCTGTTGAAGGGTAAATTTCAACCTTCGCTGATACAGCAGGAGATCTGGATGTTGAAGTTCGTGATCCTCGGTGTTGCGTCTCTGGCTTTCGTGGGAACAGCGGCTGCTGCCGACCTCCCACGGCCTCAGCCTCAGCCGGTGGCTGCGCCAGTCGGCAAATATCCCTTGGGCAAGTACCCCGTCGGCAAGAGCCCGGTGGGCAAATATCCGGTTGCCGCCCCGGTAGTGACCAAGGGTTGATCTAATATCCATTCGTGCGCCAGCGGCGTGCGATTGGGGGTGGATCGACCACTGTGGCATCTGGTCTTTGATTCGCGGGGATTCGAAGATGCTAGGCGTGACTCGGAAATATCCAGGTCTGCAGCGTCTTGCTGGGGTCGCGGTGCTCGCGGCCTCCGTGAGCTTGGGGGCCGGGAGCGGGAGCGCACAGCAGCTCGCGGCGCGCTCCGACCATCAGCAACAGGACGCTTTGCCTAAATCGACAGCCAAGCATGCTGAGAGCATGGCTGCGGTTGCGCCCAGTGCCCCGCCGGCCAGGTCAGACGCTAAGCCAATCCAAAGAGCTACGGCCAGAGGCCCCTATTACGTCGATTTTCGTGCCCGGACGGCAGCATCCTACGGTCATGCATTCGTCTGGTACGGAAAGACGAGTGAAAAGGAGATCGAGGTCGCGGGTTTGGCTCCGGCTGGCGACACGCTGCCCTACATGTTGGGACACCTCGTATTTGTTCCCTCTGAGACAGGGGCGAGCTATGGCGATCTTGACGAGCAATATTTGACGGCGAGCTATCGTGTCTATTTGAGCGAGGCTGACGCCAAGAAGGTCTTTGCTTATATCAAGCATCTCCAGGAGACCTCACCGCTATGGAATGCGGCAACCACCAACTGCACTTTTTTTATCGGCCGCATAGCGACTTTTATGGGCCTGAAGACTCCGTTTCATCTGTTAAAGCCTGAGGAATACGTAAACGAGCTCAGGGAGATGAACGGCGGACGAAAAACAGTGCAGCTTGAATCCGATCGGAGCTAGACTCCTCAGTATTGAGTTCGTCCAGCTTTCCTGACGGTTTGGATAGGTGCGCGCTTTTCAGCGCGTTCGAGGGAGGGGCTGCGTTCGAGGAAACGCCGCTCAATACGAGCGACGTCCGTGTGCTGCCTCATTTGGTTAATATTTCACACAACGGACGCGCCGGTCCGAGATTTATGCCATCGGTATACTGATCGCCGCCAGCGGTTGGCCCGCAATCATGATCGGGTGCAGCCGATCTTCGCGCGCATCACGGCGCATGAGATGGATGTTTGCCAAGCCGACAAAGCGCTCTTTCGGCTGAGCGAAAATGATGAACTTGCGTTAGTTAGAGCATGATCCGGAAAGTGGAGACCGGTTTTCCCTCGCGACAAACGCGAAGCGCTTGCGCGGCGATCATGGTCAAACAAAGAGATGAGATCATGATCCAATTCCGTCTAATCGAATCATGATCTAGCGTCGCCCGCATTTGGAGGCGATGGATCAGGCCCTTGTTTTGGGCTAAGCCGTTCGAGCCGCCTCGAACGGCGCGGGCGGCAGCACCACTGCGGCAAATCAAGTGCGTGTAAGCTGTTGCGCTGGTTCGGGGACGCCAATGCGGGTCTATATCATTGTTGCCGGCCTGGTCCTTTCGATCATCGGAAGGGCAAGCGCCACGGTTGTCGATAAGGGAACCGACGCGCAGAGATCTTGCGAGATACTTGTTCAGAGCTCGTTTCGCAATCAGGACGACGCTCGGTCCGCCGGCACATGTGAGGGAATGATCGAGACTGCAATGATCTTTTCACCAAATCTGCCAACTAACATACGTGCCTGCCCCCCCGCGCAAGGCAGCATCTTGCAGGGCGCCAAGGTCTTTCTGCGGTACCTTGATAACAATCCGGATCGAGCGAAAGAACCGGGGCTCACCGTCGCTATCGAATCATTCAGAGATGCTTGGCCCTGCCAGGGTGACGACGCGGAGCCGTCCACCAAGACTGGATCAAAAAAGCGCGCGCCGACAAAACCAAAACAATAGAAGGCGCATTCTGTTTGACCTGACGATTGTGATTCAAGCTCACAAGCTGGGGCCTCGAATCATGCGCCACGAACTCACGACTATGAATGAGCCACATCAAGCTTGACGTGTAAGCCTGTCGGCACCGCCTTCTAGGCCGTGTGGACTCTTGGGATTCTCAAATCAGATTGAACGTGATTCAAGGCTTTCTTTTAGGAGGAAGCCTT
>NZ_JBEGDB010000276.1:0-10680 GCF_043638955.1 Bradyrhizobium sp. 31Argb
CTCCACCGATCCGCTCATGCCAGGCTGTATCGCGCGCAAGCCGAAGGATGGCTAGGTGGGGGCCTCATGCCGGTTACTGCTGACCTCGCTGGCACACGGCACGTTCTTCGGCGTCGGCTCGGTGGTCGCGACAAGCCTCGTCGCCGAGGACAAGCGCGCTTCCGCGATCGCCACGATGTTCGTCGGCCTCACGGTGGCAACCATACTTGGCGTGCCGTTCGGCGCCTGGATCGGGCTATCGCTCGGATGGCGCGCGGCGTTCTGGGCGGTTACCGTGATCGGCGTCGCAGCCTTTGCCGTCGTGGCGCTGTTCGTGCCGAGCCACGTGGGCGAGGACGGCAATGCGGTGACGATACGCGACGAACTGGCGGTGCTGCTTCGTCCGCAGGTCCAGCTTTGCCTCGCCATGACGGTGCTCGGCTTTGCCGGGGTGTTCACGGTCTTCACCTATATCCAGCCGATCCTCACACGCGTTACCGGATTTTCCGATGCTGCCGTATCGCCGATCCTCCTGGTATTCGGGCTCGGGCTGTCTATCGGCAACGTCGCCGGCGGACGGCTGGCCGATCGAGGCCTGCCGCGCGCTCTGATCGGAACGCTGGCAGCGCTCGCGGTCGTCTTGGTCGCAATGACCGCTGTGCTTCCGCTGAAGGTGCTGACCATCGTGCTGGTCGGACTGCTCGGCATCGCGGCGTTCGCGACCGTAGCGCCGCTGCAGTTCCGGGTGCTCGAGACCGCCGGCGAGGCCGGACGGACGCTCGCCTCGAGCCTCAACATCGCCGCCTTCAATCTCGGCAATGCATTCGGCGCCTGGGTGGGCGGCATCACCATCGATCATGGATTCGGTCTCACCGCGCTGCCGCTGGTTGCTGCGGCGATCACCTCGGCCGGTCTTGCCCTGGCGCTGTGGAGCCTGCGCCTCGATCGGCCGCAGGCCCAGGGGGCGACGTGTCCGGCGGAATAGCGCAATGGTCAGAGGTCTGCGGTCAGAACTTTCGGAGGACCTGGACGGTCCAGAAGCAGTCGACCTGATCGTCTTTGACCGTGTCCACCGTCATCAATGACCCACCTGAGCGCAGGCGGACAAGATCGCCGGGGCGAAATTGGGGCGTAGCGGGTCCGGCGGTCGCGATGCCCTGTGAAGCCGGGGCGGCAAATGCCGGAGCGAAAAAGGGCGCGTTGAGTGACAGGATCAAACCGGCACCGATCGAGAAGCGCTTCATCACTGCGAGCATGTCAGAGCCTCCGTTTCTTCAGAGACGATGAGGTGAGATCTTCAATACCTCACTAGAGCATTTTCGGTTCTGATTGAATCAGAACCGAAGCTCTAGATTCTTGTTTTGGCGCGTTTTCTTCACGTGAACCGGTATCCACTTCGCTCGAAAACGCTCTAGATCTGCATTTCGTATTCCGCGCGCATCCCTTCATGACCCTGCTCGTTCCGTTGCAGGCGGTCGCCTTGAGTGGGCGGCGGCACGCTCGTCGCGCCATCGGAGGTCAATCGATCGGTCCTCAGATAGCCGACGGCTGCACGCTTCACTTTCTCAAAGGCGTGGTTCTCGATCTGCCGCACGCGCTCGGGCGAAATGTCGAGCCGGTTGGCGAGCTCTGCGAGCGTGGGCGGATTGTCGGTGAGACGCCGTGCTTCGAATACCTGCCGCTCCCGCGGTGTCAGCACCTTCAGCGCGGCCGAGAGTGCGCTCGTCTGCTGGGTCGTCTCATCCCGTTCCGCCAGTATCACTTCGGCGTCCGGGGAATCATCGACCAGCATCGTCTCCCATTCCGCCGTTTGTCCATCGTCGTCCATCGGCTTGTTCAGGGAGAAGTCGCCGCGCAGCCGGCCGTCCATCTCGATCACGTCGGCAACGGTGACGCCCAGGTGCTGGGCGACCGTATTGGCAATTTCCGGCGTGAGCGAGGTCGGGTTGTTCGAGACTTTCCTGATTTCGCTCCTGAGGCGGAAGAACAGCTTCTTCTGAGCCGCGGTCGTTCCGATCTTGACGAGCGACCAGGAGCGCAGGATGTATTCGTGAATGCTCGCCTTGATCCACCATAATGCGTAAGTCGAAAAACGCGAGCCACGGTTCGGCTCGAATCGTTGGGCGGCAACGACCAGGCCGACATTGGCTTCGGCGATGATATCGGGAAGCGGGAGACCATATCCGCGATAATGCCGCGCTACCTTGGCCGCAAGCCTGAGGTGGCTTTTGACGAGCGCATGCAGCGCGGCCTGATCGCCGAGTTCATGCCAACGGCGTGCAAATTGCTGTTCCTGTTCCGCGTCCAATAGACAGTATTGTTCCATTGTAAAGATTCCATCAGTTATTTGCGCCCGACGCTTTGCGTCGAGAGCTGGTCGGGGCCTGAGCTATGTCGAGGCAGTACAATCATTAGGGGCAGGCGCTGCATCGGTCTTTCGAGAGCGACGGTTTTTGCTGAAACGCACATTTCAGATCACCTCGGTTGGGCGCACGGCGTCTCTGTCCGGCCAGACCGCGTCGGGAAGATTGACGATGATTGGCGTCGGCGTGCTGCGAACGACGACCCAGCGGAACGGTTGCTCGTTCGAGAGATTGCTTTCCATGTGCGGCAGGAAGGCCGGAACGTGGATGAAATCGCCAGCCTTTGCGTAGGCAACGAATTCTCCTTTGGCACCCCAGCGGATCTCGCAGGCGCCGGAAAGGACGAATGCGATCGTTTCCTGCTCCCCATGATGGTGGATACCGGTACACGATCCCGGCTTGACCTCGAAAAGCCCGCCCCAGATGGCCGAAGGGATACCGAGCGCGGGATCGATCGCGGCACGACGTTCGGAGCCTGGAGTTTGTGTCGTGCCGAGGTCGAAGCGATCGGGGCTGACAATTTGGACTGAGCTGTTCATGGCGATCACGCTCACGTTTCGCGTTAGCTGCTCGCTAACGATAGGCAGGCGTGGTCGGCAGGGCCATTAAACAGGGGTTTAATCAGTTCACGTCCGATTGAGAGGACGCTGCTTACAAATCGGTGAGCTTGCTGTGCTCGCAGACAGCGGGCTCACGCCGCAGTTATTTGTGAAGTGTGCGTCGGGTTGAGGAGGTGAGGCGGGCGTGCGAATTCGCAAAATACGTGCGATCTCGATCTTGCGATTGCCTGCGGGCCGCCCGCTATCCCGGCGACGACGGAGCCGAGCGTCGCGATACAAACGACGCCCGGCTCTGCCACGCTCCTTGGGCTCCTCTAGAGCTTTGGTTCTGATCCAATCAGAACCGAAGCTCTAGATTCTTGTTTTGAAGCGTTTTCTTCACGCGAACCGGTATCCACTTCGCTCGAAAACGCTTCAGGCGGCTTATGTGTCTGACTTGGTTTGGGCCGCTGGGCTCGTGGCGGACACCCGCCACACCGTGTTTCCAACATCGTCGGCGATCAGCAGTGCACCCGCCCGATCGATCGCCAGGCCGACCGGCCTGCCGTGCGCACGGTCGTCCGCATTGAGGAATCCAGTGACGACATCCTGCGCAGGACCGGATGGCTTGCCGCTGCTAAACGGCACGAACACCACCTTGTAGCCGTTGAGCGGGGTTCGGTCCCAGCTTCCATGCTCGGCGACGAATGCGCCTCCATGGTACTGCGCTGGAAGGTTATTGCCTGTGTACATGGCCAGGCCGAGCGGTGCCACATGCGAACTCAGGGCATAGTCCGGCACGATCGCCTTGGCCACGAGATCGGGGCGTTGTGGTTCGACGCGCGGATCGAGATGCTGGCCATAATAGCTGTAAGGCCAGCCATAGAAGCCGCCATCCTGCACCGAGGTCAAATAGTCCGGCACGAGGTCGGGGCCGATCTCATCACGTTCGTTGGCAATGGCCCAGAGCTTGCCGGTCTCGGGCTCCCACTGCAGCCCGGTGGGATTGCGCACGCCGCTGGCGAAGATGCGATGGGCGCCGGTCCCGCGGTCGATCTCCCAGATCGCGGCTCTCTCATACTCGGCCTGGATGCCATTCTCGGTGATGTTGCTGTTCGAGCCGACACCGACATAGAGCTTTGTGCCGTCAGGGCTCGCCAACAAGGTCTTGGTCCAGTGATGATCGATCGGCCCGCCGGGAAGATCAGTCAGCTTGGTGCCCGGGGCGGTGATGCTGGTTTGTCCATCCTCATAGGGATATCGGACGATCGCATCCGTGTTTGCGACGTAGAGATCGTGGCCGACCAGTGCAACGCCGAATGGCGAGTTAAGGTGGTCGAGGAACACCGTGCGCACATCGGGAATGCCGTCGCCATTGGTGTCGCGCAACAGCGTGATGCGATTTGCATCCTGCGCCTTGGCGCCGGCGAACCATTGCACCCAGCCGGTGACGAGATCCTTGGGCCGGAAGACAGGGGCCTTCGGGCCATTGCTTTCGACCACCAGCACGTCGCCGTTCGGCAGCACATAAAGCGATCGCGGATGTTCGAACCCCGTGGCCAATGCACGGATCTGCAATCCTTCCGCCACCTTCGGCGTTTCGCTGCCCCACGGAGCTGGCCGCGCAATCCTGATCGGCGGCAGCAGATATTGCTGCACCTCCGGCAAGTACGGATGGGCGCCGATCTGCCTTGCAGGATTCCCGCCGCTGTCGTCACAGCCGGCGAGACTCAAGGCAGCGGCGGCGGCCACAGCCACGGCGGCAAAGCGCGGCAGGTTCGCCGCACGGGAAAGATTGAGCAAGCTGGTCATTCGGCTGCTCCTGCGCGATCGCTATAGGTCAAGCCCCAACCTCCCACCGCCAGGGACAGCAGAAGGATCGTGACGAGCCCCGAGAGCGCGAGGCCGGTCGGCACCACCGCTGTATAGCCATCGCGGCTGTGAACGAGGACATTCACGATCGAGAGCACGATCGCGACAACATAGGTGAGTGCGCGAAACCAAGCCGGCCTCTGCCTGTCGATCAGGAGATCGATCACGGAAGCAATGGCCGCAAGCGCCGCGATCACCAGACCGGCCGCAATCAGCCAGACCGAAAATCTCTCCCACATCACCAGCGCAGTTCGCCAATAGGCGAGATCGGTGACGAAGGCGCCAATCAAATAGGCCACCGAAAACGGCAGCAGCATTTGGTGAATGGCGTGCCGGCGGGGCGCAACCACTGGCACCGCTTCGGGTTCGATTGTGGAACTGCTATAGGCCATCGCGATTTGCGTCATACTTCGATCCTCACGATAGTGTGCACGTGCGCGGCATCTCGGCGCCAACGCCTGCTTGGCAAGGCAACTTTCGATCTGTTCGATATGTCGGAGCGCTTCGCAGCTCCTATAGGTGCAAATGGGAAAGTGGGCGGCGCTTTCAAAAGCACGCGTTCGAAACTGACGGTAAATCCTCTGTGACCTTAGCCGCTGACCTCGGCTCGGCTCGCGAAACCTATCCGAGCTGCCTCCCGCGTCATCGTCTCGAGGCGTGCGCTCGTTCGGCTGCGGCGGTATCGGCGGGTGTGCCAAGGTCGGGCAGGTGACGCCGTCAGGCAATCTGTCATATGGTTGACATAGGAAGGTACCATGTGAGGACCGAGGACTGGCGCGACCTCCGGGATCTGCTTGCGCGAAATCGAAGGCCCTCGCGAGGAAGTAGCCGACGAGACGGCTCGGTTGTCAGTGATGGTACGTATTGGCCAAATCGCTTCGTCCCGTGCGCAAGTCTGGCAGAGGATGAGCTTGCCCCGCTTCGGCGCCTGGACCTTGGCCAAGGTTGCGGCGCTACTTGTCATTTTGGTAGGGGTTACCGTCGCATCTGGAAACGAGCGGAAGCCGCCGATCGGCCTCATGACGTTTAACATCCCGGCGCAGCCGCTGATCGACGCCCTGCAGGCATACAGCCAGCAGGCTGGCGTCCAGGTGATGTTCGAAACGACCTCGGCGGCCGGCTTCCGTTCGCTGCCGGTCAACGGCGAGTTCACGCCGCAGGCCGCGCTGCTGACGCTCTTGGCCGATACTGACCTGAGGGTTCGCTATAGCCGATCCAACGCCGTGACGCTCGCGCCGGCGTCCGTGCCGAATCCCGACGAGCCGCCCATCCATCCTCCGGTCTCCGCGGACATAACGCTTGGAACGTTGCGTGTTCGCGGTACGACCGACGCTTCCGATCGCAATCTGGGGGAGTATATCAGCCTCCTGCAATCGGACATTCAGAAGGCGCTCAAGAAGGGCGGTCGGACCAGGCGGGGCGAATATCGGGTCGCGGTCAAACTATGGGTGACGCCGTCCTCGCGAATCGTAGACAGGGCCGAGCTCGACGGTTCGACAGGCGACCTTGATCGGGATAGCTCGATCGCCGAGAGCTTGCGCGGCCTGGTGTTGAGCCAGCAGGCGCCGCCCAACATGCCGCTCCCGATCCGCTTCATGATCTCGATCCACGCGCTGTAGGCGACCAATATAAAGGGTTGCCTCAAGCTCCGGCGACATCTTAGTCGATGCTGCGGCCATCAAACGATTCTCGGGGCGTGCAGCCGTTGCCAACGATTGCGGCAAAGCGGCTGCGGTATCTCGATATTCCCGCACCTGTGGTTCGATTGCCGCAATCGCCGAACAGCTTGCAAGTGACTGATGTCCGTCACGCGAGTGTCATCCTCGGTCGATAGGGAAAATCGTGGGACTGACCACGGTCTGCGAAATGAAACGCAGGGCGTGGCGTTGCGGGGCTGGTAGGTGTCTGATTCGAATAGTAAATCTCTGCGAGAGACAGTCGCAGCTGATTACGAGGGCTTGGCCAAGCGTCTGACGCGCTGCCTTGGCTCCTCGGATTTCGCGCGCGAGGCGCTGCACGAAGCGTTTCTGCGGGTCGATCGAGTGTCCGATGCGGTGCCGATTCACAGCCCCGTCGACTATCTCTTTCGCACTGCGCTGAACGTTGCCAAGGATCGGCGCAAGAGCGATCGGCACTTGTTGAACGCCTCGGAAATCGCGGCGATCATGGACATCATCCCCGACGACCGTCCGGACCCGGCGATGGTGACAGAATCGCGCATCGAGCTGACGGAGTTTCAGAAGGCCCTCGCGGAATTGCCCGCCCGGCGGCGCGACGTGTTTGTCGCAGCCCATCTTGACCATCTCCCCCACCGCGAGATCGCTACTCGGTTTGGCATCAATGTGCGCACGGTCGATTTCGACCTGCAGCATGCCATGGAGCATCTCAGCCGCCGGCTCGGCCGCACCGTTCTCCGGCGCCTCGGGCCGCGTCCAAAGGCGAAAGCCAGCGAGTAGCTTGCATCTTGGCAAGGGACGTGCTTGTCAGGCTGTTTAGATCATAATCCGATTGGACGGAATCGGATCATGATCTCGTCGTCTTTGTTTGAGCATGATCTCCGCGCAAACGCTTCGCGTTTGTCGCGAGGGAAAACCGGTTTCCGCTTTTCCGGATCATGGTCTAGCGGCATTTTTCCAACGCGCACGGTTGAATGGCTGCGCGGACCGCGAATCTTCAAGAAAAATTTTGAAAGATGCACTTTCTATAGCGATAAAGAGCTTGAAAGTGCGGATAGCCCGGATTTTCGATTCAGTCTTCCTTTGCGTCAATCGTCTATAGAGCATGAGGACGCGGTATTTTTGAGTACGCCGGAATCATTCGGCGGGAGAATCAACAAAGAGCGATTGGCCTTGACCGCAGGCGACGATATTCCTTCCGAGCTGGACCCGCTGTTGCGGCAGGCGCTTGCGTGGGTTATTCGCCTGCACTCGGGCTCGGCGACGTCGGACGATGCTGCCGCTTTGGCACTTTGGCGGCAGCGCAGCGCTGAACACGAGGCCGCCTTCCGCGATGCCGTGAGGCTGTGGCGCAGCTTCGGGGAGGCCACGCGCGCGCTCGCCAGCCAAGAGCTTGTGAATGTCGAGCGCTGGAGGCCGCCTCTCGCGCGCGACAGGCTCAGCCGCCGGCGCTGATCGGGGGCGCGATGGCTGCTGCCGCATCGGTGGCCGCCGGATATGTAGTCGTCCGTCCGCCGATGGGGCTATGGCCGTCGTTCGAAGAACTGTCGGCGGACTATCGGACAGGCAAGGGCGAACGACGCAACATCGCCTTGGCCGACAACGTCTCGCTGACGCTCAACACCCAGACGAGCATCGCCGTGCGGTCCGAGCAGGGGGCTCCGCGCATCGAACTGATTTCGGGCGAGGCTGCCGTCCAGGCCGAGCGCGACGCGCCCGCGCCGCTTGTCATTGATGCCGCCGGAGGCCGCGTCACGACGCGTCGTGCCAGTTTCAATGTGAGATGTCTCGATCGTGCCGTCTCGGTGTCGTGCCTTGAAGGCGCCGTCGAAGTCGAATGGAAAGGACAACGCGTCGCCATTTCGGGCGAGCAGCAGATATCCTATTCGGCGGCGATGGGGCTCGGACGCGCCTCGCAAGCGGATTTGGAGCAGGCGGACGCCTGGCGAAAGGGTCTTCTGATCGTCCGCGACTGGCCGGTCAATCGTCTGGTCGAAGAGATCAATCGCTACCGGCCGGGCAGGATTGTCGTTATGGACGAGCAGCTTGGGCACCGGATGATTTCGGGCACATTCCATCTCGATCACCTGGACGACTTCATCGCTCAGGCCCACGGCCTGTTCGGCGCCACGGCGCGGTCCCTGCCGGGAGGCATCGTGTTGCTGAGCTAGCGTCTTGAATGGACTCCATGTCCCCCGCGACAAATTGTTCGACAAGACGGGTCTGCCAGACAAACTGCAGGACAATGAGGATTCAATGATCAAGCCGCGACATGCGGATGGCGTGCACCGGTGTCGCAAGTTGGCCACCGTCGTCCAAGGCATTGCGGTCGGTTTCGGACTGCTGGGGCTGACGACGACGGCCGCTTGGCGCGCCGAGGCCCATGACATCGGCTGGGCGGTTGGGAATTTCGCGCCGCATCAGCAGCGGTCTGAGGTTTCGCCCCTGGCGCGCACGCAGGAGCCTACGGTGCCTAACCGCCAAAAGACCGGCACCGGCTTTTTTGTCGACGACAAGGGCCATATGTTGACCGCCCGTCACGCGGCGGAAGATTGCTCGCGGCTTATCGTCTTCAAGGAAGGCCGGGCCCTGGCGGCGCAGCTCGTGGCCTTGTCGCCCAGCGCGGATATCGCGCTGATCAAGGTGTCGAAGACCCTGGGGCTGGCGGCGGTTTTCCCGAGCTCGGTCGGCGTGAGCACCAACGATATGGTGTTTGCCTCTGCTTACGATAAGCTGGCGACCAACCGCGGTATGTTTGCAAACGCGACCGTCGCGGGAAGCCCAGGCAGCCAGTCGGGTGTGCTGCAGATAGATACGGATGTCACCTTCGGCGCCAGCGGTGCGCCGGTACTGGACAGTCGTGGCCTGGTACAAGGGATAATAAGCCGCAGGACCGGATCGAGCCGTGTGGTCGCGGTGGGGGCAGGGGACGCCAAGAGTTTCCTCGCCTCCAAGGGGGTTCGTGTCGCGGAAGATGACCGGTCCCAGATCGTCGCCACGACCTCGCGATCCAGCCGGGCGGCTTCGATCTCGGCACGGGTCACGTGTTTGCAGAATTGAGGCGAGACGCATGTGGCAGATGAGTTCTCAATCGAATCCGTTCCCGGCGCGCCGACATTCGCGGCATCGGTCCGCGTCCAAGATAGCCGGTTGGGTTGCGGCGACGGCCATCGTGGCGACGTTTTCGCCGGCGCTGGTTTCCGCGCCAGCGCGGTCGCAGGAATTTCGCGAGGCGAGCAAGGCGCCGCCGCATTGGACTCAATTCGCGAAGCTGGTCAGGTATCGTTTTGAAGACTGGATGGGAGCGGATGACGAGGTCGGCAATCGTTTCCGGGCCTATCTTCGCGAACACCGCGGAAAAGAGGACGGGCCGCCGCAGATGCTCGAGGTGCGCGCCTGGCTCAATCCTGACGGCACGGTCGAAAAGGTGAGCTTCCCCCCGCTCAACAATGCGCAGGCCGAAGTTGATCTGCGGAAGATCCTCACGCGGGGCAATGTCGGGGAGGCACCGCCACCGGAAATGCTGCAGCCCCTGCGCCTGCGCCTGTTGCTGAATCTGAAATAGCATCACGACCGGGGACGACGTCGGAAAAGCCTGATGCTGCGTGGTTTGCGCCGCGCGCTTCGCTGGTGGTCCGCAGGGCGCACGCGCCGTCCGCGAATCGTAAGGCACACGCAAAAATTTCTTAAGACTTTGATTCAGTCTCGCTCCGGGTCGATCGTCTGTTGAAGTGAGGCACCATGAACGCGGCATTCCGCCGTGTCGTCATGTGTGTGCCCAGGAGACGAGCGAGCACCCGTGCAATCTGAGATCGGTTACAAGCGTGGCGGACCTGCGTCCGCCCGAACGGTGTTGCTCGGCCTGAGGCCTATCGTGTCGGTGATCGCCGGCGGTCTTTGCGCGCTGACATGGGGTGAGGCGGGTGCCGCCCCGCAAAGGGCGCAGCAGCCGGCGAATGCATCCCCTGCGCCGCAGCCCGCGAATGCGGACGGTGCGACTGCGCCCGCGCCGGCCGGGGCGGCGGCGCAGAGCGCGGCGCCGGCGCAACGCTTTGACATCGACGACTTCGCGGTGCAGGGCGCCGACAAGCTGCCGCAGATCGACGTCGAGGAGGCGATCTATCCGTTCCTGGGTCCGGGCAAGAGCGCCGACGATGTCGAGAAGGCGCGCGCGGCGCTCGAGAAGGCCTATCGCGACAAGGGCTTTCAGACCGTGAGCGTGTCGGTGCCGACGCAGAATGCGCTGCGCGG